>JAKBAL010000399.1 GCA_021809225.1 Pseudomonadota bacterium
TAGAAAGGCAAACCTTCTGGCAAGATTATAAAAAGAAGAAAAAAGCCCAAGACACAAAGCTTAAAATTAATCCTTCTGTCATAAATTTTATTAAAAAAGACATTGAAAAAACCAAACTAGAGGAAGAACAATATAGACGAATTGTTGAGGAGCGTAAAAAAGCAGCTCAAGCGAGTAAGAAGAAAGACGGAAAACCAATTCTCTCCATAACACAAAACTCTTTTGAACACTCACTTCTTCATGCCCCTGAGGATAAAACTATAATCGTAGAGGCTCATAAAAAGATAAAAACAAAAGGAATTGCGGACCCTTCTCGCCGCCGGAAAGAAGATGAAAAAAACAACAGAAACAATAATAATAACAATAATAAAAAACCAGATCCTATGCTTTTTGAGTCTTCTGCATTTAATTCCAACTCTCTCACTCTAGAATTCTCCCCAAAGGCAGAAAAGCTATCTTCTGGTGCAAAAGGAGTATTACGCGAGCTTTTCAGGCCTTATGATGGTGAGATTACTTGGAGGCAGCTTGAAATTCTAAAACCTGATATAGAAACTTTACTCGTAAGTGCTCGCTTTACCTTTAAGACAGAGGACGGCTCCCACTTTAAAATTAAAAAAATGGGTAGAAGTAATCTCCCACACTTATTAAGCATCCCAGTTCATGATAATAAGATTAAGGTAATTTATTTAAGACTTTTATCGAAATTTATGATAGCAGAAGGATTTTATCCTCAGGATTTGGAGGATAAGCTAAATAGCTTATAGCTTCCTAGCCTTAGCAACTCGAACGGATTAGTGAGAGCGAAGTCATAGGCTTAAAGAGGGGGTAGAAGGGTTGGTTGGTAAACGACAGGAGTTGAGGTAACATGGGTAAACCTTCACGGACTTATGTCCGTGGTATCTTGTCAACCTAAAGGCCGAGTATAAACGCATTAAGAAGAGATCATGTCTGGCATGTTCAATTTCCATGTCATAGGAACACCGTTTTTCATTTTGCTTTTTCTAAGCCTAAAGAATAAATTTTGATAAATCAGAGTTTTTTGCCAGGTCTCCAACAGTTTTCCGAACATGCTCGGCGGTGATAATAACTTTTTCACCCCCCCTATCAGAAGCATTGAAGCTAATATCTTCTAAAAGTTTTTCAATCACCGTATGCAGCCTGCGCGCACCAATGTTTTCTACATTCTGATTCACTTCCGCTGCAAGATGGGCAATTTCATGAATGGCTTCTTCCTCAAAGAGTAAGGTTACCTCTTCAGTTTGCAAAAGAGCTTGATATTGCTTAATCAAGTTTGCTTCTGGCTCGGTAAGAATACGGATGAAGTCCTCGGCACTTAAGGCCTTAAGTTCAACCCGATTCGGCAGACGCCCCTGAAGCTCTGGCAGTAGATCCGAGGGCTTTGCGATGTGAAAAGCCCCTGACGCAATAAAAAGAATGTGATCAGTCTTGACCGTACCATACTTTGTTGAAACGCTTGTTCCTTCTAAAAGAGGCAAGAGATCGCGCTGAACCCCTTCACGACTGACATCAGGCCCCCCACTCTCTGAACGAACAGAAACTTTATCAATTTCATCGATAAAGACAATGCCATTTTCTTCAACATTTTTAAGGGCTTCATTAACAACTTTATCTTGATCCAAAAGCTTATCACTTTCCTCTGCGATAAGAGCTTCTAAAGCGTCAGGAATCAGCATTTTTCTTTCAACTGTACGCGTTGCCCCGTTGCGTCCAAAAATATCGCCTAGGCTTAACATTCCCATTTGAGCGCCTGGCATTCCAGGAATTTCAATAGTTGGCATTTGAGCATTACTATTATCAAGCAGCTCAACTTCAATCTCCCGATCATCTAAAGCTTTCGCCCGTAGCTTTTTTCGGAATTTCTGGCGGGTTTCTTCTCCAGCATTTTCACCAACAAGGGCATTGAGAACACGTTCTTCAGCCAAATTTTCAGCTTTAGCCCTGACTTCACGTCGTAATCGACCCCGTGTTAAATTGAGCGAGACTTCAACAAGGTCTCGAATCATTTGTTCAACATCGCGCCCGACATACCCGACTTCTGTAAACTTTGTCGCTTCAACTTTAATAAAGGGAGCTTCGGCAAGCCGAGCCAACCGTCGGGCAATTTCAGTTTTCCCAACTCCTGTTGGGCCAATCATCAAAATGTTTTTTGGCAGAACTTCGTCTCTCAAATGATCTTCTAATTGAAGACGCCGCCATCTATTCCGAAGAGCAATAGCCACTGCTCTTTTTGCTTCTTCTTGACCTACGATAAATCGATTAAGTTCTGAAACTATTTCTCTGGGTGTAAAATGGGATATTCTCATGATTTTACCTTTAAAGACTCTCTATCACAATATTTTTATTCGTGTAAATACAAATTTCAGCTGCAATATTCATTGCCTTTTCTGCAATCATTTGCGCTGTAAATTCTTCAATATCAAGTAAAGCTCTGGCCGCTGCTAAAGCATAGGCCCCCCCTGAACCGATACCAATTAAACCATCTTCAGGCTCAAAGACATCTCCTGCTCCCGTGAGAATGAGAGAATGGGTAGAATTCACAACGGCCATCATCGCATCCAAACGGCGAAGATAACGATCCTTCCGCCAGTCCTTGGCAAGATCAACACACGCTCGCGTCAATTGCTGGGGATGCTGTTCAAGTTTAGCTTCAAGTCGTTCAAAAAGAGCTAAAGCATCCGCGGTTGATCCAGCAAAACCAGAAATGACATCTCCCTTACCCAAACGCCGCACTTTCCGAACATTGGATTTCAGAATCAAGTTTCCCATTGAAACTTGACCATCTCCTGCGATAACGACATCTTTTCCCTTTCTCACAGATAAAATAGTAGTCCCACGCCAAGACTTAAATTCGTTTTCTCTCATTGGTCATTTTCCTAAAATATGAT
>JAKBAL010000400.1 GCA_021809225.1 Pseudomonadota bacterium
ATTTTTAATCTCATGATTGTGTTTTCCTATTTTTGATTTGCAAAAAAATAAATATATAATAAATGAAACACTTGCACATTCTCGTTCTCTTGGTAATCGTTTCTTTAATCTCATACATGGTTTATAATCATTTCGACGATAGCAATCCTGATACTATAGTTAGAAAAAATAAAAGTAAAGCTGAAAAAGCTCATAAAGCAGCGATTGAAGCGCAAGCTGTCATCGTTCTTAAAGGCTATGATACAATCATTGCCTCTCCCCAAGGTGAAATCATAATCAATGCAAATGCTCCAGCAACCCTTGCAACAGCGGGCACGGGGGATGTGCTTGCGGGATTGATGCTGGGTCTTTTAGTGCAAGGACTTCCTCCCTTCCAAGCAGCTGCCGCAGCTGCTTGGCTTCAAGGGGAAGCAGCAAATCGTAGAGGTCTTGGCCTTATTGCTGAGGATTTATTGAGTGAAATTCCAGTAGTTTTGCAACTTTTAAGCGTTCTTCGTTCCCACAAGGGGATTACAACGTGTGCGGATCGCTAATCAAATTGTGTGTGCACTACTGTTTTCTATTGCTAATCTAATCTCAATTTATTGAAAATTGGCCAAAAAAACTTCAAAAAATTCTTGACAGTTAATTCCGAGGCTGGCAAAAATAATATATCTAATTTACTCATATCAGATATGAATAAATTATGTATCTTTCAGCAAATAGGGAGGAAAGCGGGGTTATGATAAAAGCAAAGCCACGTTGGAAAGATTGGGAAAACATTTGTGTTCACGACGCAGTTCAAGAAAAAATTCGACTTAAAGTCATTTCTGCTGCTTTAGGAAGAACTCTTACGTCAGTTAGCAAGAAAATAAAAAAACTTGGATTAAAAAAATCCGCAAATGTATTTAGTAATAAAAAGAAAAACAACTCTATTTTTTCTGCATTTTCTAAAATGTCGGTTGATCTAGTGAAAATGAATAAAATTATTGAAAAACATGCGCCTTTGACAGTCTTTCAAGAAGGAAAAATGGTTTTACAAGGAGGTTGCTGGACGAAATCTTCCCCTCTGCTTCAGATTAAGAAGAAGCAGCAGTGCATAGGATCTCTCCAAAAAAAGGATGCTTCTTTTACTCATGATTTTCCTTTGGAATATAATATCTTAAAGGAAAAACCTGTTGCCACAACAAACAAAAATCGAGAGAGGCAAAATCCTTGCTACGTTTCCTTGCAGCATGTGGAAGAATGGGCTATTTCAGACGGCTTTCAACTGCTTGAAAAGCGGCTCCAGCAGCATGGGCTTTCTTATTGGAAAGCAGGAAACTATTTTTCAAAAACTCAACTATTGATTTATGTTAACAGTAGACGTTTGGAAAAAAAGCTTCATCCTTTGGTATTTTATGAAGAAGAATCAGGCCTTATAGGGTAAGGCTTATCACGGCGCAGCATTGAAAAAGACTTAAAAGAATCCACCGCATAGGCTGTGGAAGAGAACGTGTTGCAATATCTAGACCAATAAATAAGGGAGAATAAATCAAAACAAAGCCAATACCCCAGGGCAAAGATGAGGTGATTAAAAAAAGAGGAAGAGGAATAAGGATAAAAAGCAGGACAAAGGCTGTTATAAGATGCAGATGGCCATTTGCAAAAACTGACTTCTTAAATGAACTTACCCTTTCTTTTGTAAGTTTAAAAAGATCGCTTCCGATTAAAAGTCCAGAAGTGAAAAGACTTAAAGCGATACAAAGGGGCCAGGACGGGGCGATAACATTAAAGACCCAAAACAAAGGACGTAAAGCCAAAAAAAGCGCATAATATCGGGGAACTTCTCGTGGAAATACTATAATGGAATTATCTTTTTTAAGAGAATGGGCCTGGGCGATGACTCCCCATTTTGGATGGACGACAATGATTTTACGAGCTACTTCCCATATGTATCGATCAACGCGAGAATCTCCAGCATAATCAAATCCCTGGGCTCCCAATTTCTGAAGGAGCGCCTGTTTTTTATTTCGTCCGGTTAAATTGAGGTTTCCATGACTTCCGATGACGTCTTGAAAAATACCAAGATAATCTGCGATTTTTTTTGCCAGTCGCAGGTCTGTTCCTGTTGCAAGGATTAAAGGACGTCCTTTTTTTGCTTCTTCTTTTGCAAAGGCTATAAGAGGAAGATTATAAGGAAGAGTGCAAGGAGAGAGGTTTGTAGAGTCGACGAGCTGGGTTTTGGCAAAAACTCTTCCTTTGAGTAACCATAATGGCACAAGCAAAAGAAGCCAAGGCTTCTTGAACAGAAGTTGTACCAGCATTTCATGAAAAGTGTCTGTTCGAATTAAGGTTCCATCTAGATCTAAAACGAGAGGGACGACTTTTTTTGCTGAGGGTGGCGGTGATGCCATTAGCAACAGCCATGTCCTTTATGTCGGATGGATTTCTTATACCAGAAGACACTCCCCATAAAGAAGGCCAGGGAAAGGTAAAGGAGGTACTCATATCCAAAAAAAGCTGAGGTGACCATGCTAAGAGTTGCCCCTACAGCAAGGTGAAAGGGTGTCCATTGTCCATGATGTTTATATATTTGATAGGCCATGCTTCCTAAAGTTATGCATCCAAAGGCCATCATAATGGGGAAGAAAAAGTGATGAATTTCTACGAGTTCAATGCCAATAATACTTAAAAGCCCTGCATAAAGGGGAAGACAGAGAGGACAAGCTGCGCACGATAAAAGTGAGGCAGCTACTGTTCCTATGCTCCCAAAAACATCACTCCATCTTTTCATTTTACGCATCCTTTAATAATCACACTTTATACTCTTAAAGTAGGTAGTTTCCTGTTTTATTTCAAGAGAGATTCAGAGAAATCGTTTGATCAATAAAATAAAAATTATTATTTGAATTATTTTAAAAAGATGACATA
>JAKBAL010000008.1 GCA_021809225.1 Pseudomonadota bacterium
AAGTCTTCACTGCTCTAAAGCGTCACTTGGTGAGCCTTAGAAAGAACGAAGATAGGCGAGGGAATGAGAGCTTCAGCGGGGCTCACAGAAGGGGGCAACAGACGTGAGCTCGCGAAGACCTAGTCATGATTGTGGTCATGATCATGGGGGCAGCACTTTTTTTCAATCTGGCGTTTCAAGCGTCGGGCTGCAGCCGTGAGCTTGCGATCAGTTGTTGATTTTAAAAACGTATCAATACCGCCATTTTTCTCAACAGTTCGAAGGCCTGAGGGAGTAACCCGCAGATGCACTTTCTGACCCAAAGATTCGCTCAGAAAAGAAGCCTCTTGAAGGTTGATTCCAAAGGTTCGCCGAGATCTATTATTCGCATGAGAAACATTATTGCCGCTCATTACTTTTTTTCCTGTGATGTCACATTCTCGTGCCATGATAATTTTTCCTTACTGATCTAAAACTATCTAACATGTAAGTGACATTTAGGAAAAGGTCAAGAATGTTGTTTCGGTTGACGTGTTTGTGGATGACGGATTTCGAGATGGCCAATTCGAAAGTTTGTAATTGATTCCGCGCCTATGAGAGACTGAAACTCTAGTGAGGGAGGAATTAAATGCATCTTACCATAAGGCGGCGCGGAAGACCATGTCATCATCGCCCAAAGATTGATCTTGGTACACGAGAACTTCAACGAAAGCGAAAAACGCTTTTGGAGAAGGGGAGGGTGCAAGACTCCTTTCTCGCAGAATCTTTGTTGGGGCTTCTTTATGCTCATGATGTTATCTCAGAACCTCTTTATGAAGCGGGGTGCATTTTTGGAGAGCTGGGGTATGAGTATACACCTTGTTTAGGCCATGCCTTTCGACAACGTGCCAGCATTTTAACGTTGAACAGAGAGGGAACGGGGGGAGGTCGTGGGCAATCTGTTCTTCCAGATTGGAAAGATGTAAAGCGAACCAAGGCCTGGCGTAAGGCTGTAAAGGCCCTAAAACAGGCAGGGCCGCGACCTTATAAAGTTGTTCTAAAAGTTGTTTTCTATGATCAGGATCTGTATACGAATGCTTTTCCTCCCATCCTTTTAGAAGAAACGGGACCTTTGCAGCAGGGACTTGAATATCTTGATCACTATTTCAAAGAAGGATTGAAAGATAAGTGAGGCAAGCTTCGCGATCCGGCTCTAGGTCTTTTGAAATCCACCAGGTTTCAATGGCTTTTAAAAGGACACCCATCTGCTGCCCTTCCTTGATACCGAGAGAAAGTAAATCTTTTCCCGTGAGCGGGAAGGAGGGGATGGTCCACAAATCATAAAGCTGATGAATGTTTTTAAGAAATTGAGAGGCCTCTCCTAATGCTATCTTAGACTCTGCAACGCGGCGGGCTGTTTGCAAAAGAATAAGATCAAAAATCCTATCTTTACCGCATAGATAGGCTTGGTGTTTAAAAGATTCTTCTGTAACAAGAGGATGTTTTTTTAGTAAAAAAGCAAGAGTGGCTTCTTGCTTTTTAGAGAGCCTAAGCTGAGTTTTAATTTCTGTTAAAGCAGGATGAAAAGCCGCTAACCTCAGAAGAGTTGAAGGCTCAATGCCTACTGTTTTTTCAAGGGTTATAAGAGCTTTTAAGTCTTCCCACGTTTTGGGGTGAAGAATATAGGTTAAAACACCGGTTTCTTTCATCATATCGAGAGCACAAAGGGGGGAAGGAAGATCTAAGATCTTTAGGAATTCTTCTGTAACACGTTCGCGCGCAAGCTGGGGCAGGTGGGTAGCATAGAGTCTGCATGCCTGAAGACCTTCTCTATCATAAGGTTCTTGGCCAAACCGGGCAGAAAACCGGAAAAAACGTAGTATACGCAGGTAATCTTCTTTGATGCGCAGAGATGCTTCTCCGATAAACTGCAGCCGGTGGTCTTTAAGGTCTTTAAGGCCGTCTACGGGGTCAAACAGAAACCCCATTTTATCCGCATAAATGGCATTCATAGTAAAGTCACGCCTTAAAGCATCTTGTACCCAATCTTCTGTGAAGGCTACATGAGCTTTTCGGCCAAAAGTTTTGACATCAACCCTCAAGGTTGTAATTTGGTAAGGTCTTTTATCAAGAACGGCTGTCACGGTTCCGTGATCAATGCCTGTTGGAATAGCTTTAATATGGTGTTTGTGCAAAAGATCCATCACCCAATGGGGATCGCGGTCAACGGCTAGATCAATATCGTTGACGGGAAGCCCTAAAAGACCATCTCTCACAGATCCTCCCACAAGTCGAAGAGTCGCCCCTTCTTTTTCAAAAAGGTCAAAGAGATGCTGAAGAGAAGGGAGCGTGAGCCAAGGGGAGGCAAGCCGTGTCGTCATAAATGACATATTTGCCAAAGAGCGAGAGCAAATGAGATCGCAAGAAAGCTATCAAGGCGATCTAAAAAGCCTCCATGGCCAGGAATTAAGAAGCTTGAATCCTTGACATTGCTCCAGCGTTTACACATGGATTCTAAAAGATCTCCTCCCTGAGCAATGAATACCAAAAGCGCAATTCCCGCGAAATTAAAAACACCCGGAAAAAGCCAGAATGAGGTTTCGTAGCCGATGGCTGTTCCGCCAATCATGCCTCCCATAAACCCAGACCATGTTTTATTGGGACTGATAGAAGGAGCCAGTTTGGGACCCTTTAAAAGCCTCCCTGTTGCGTAAGCAACGCTATCTGTGCTCCACACAAGGAACAAAAGCCAATACATAAGCTTCCAGCCTTCTGGGACGGAAAGATATTGAAATACCCAAAGAAATGCTAAAAGGAGATAAGATGTTCCAAGAAGAATGCAGCTGAGCTTTTGCCAAAAGATCAAACGATTTTTGAGGCATAAAAAAAACCATTCCACACAAAGACATACTACGATGATTCCCCCTAGAACAAGGCTATAGGGTGGACCTTGGTAAATGATGTAAAGAGAAACAGGGATAAGGATGAGTGCCGAGAGGATCCGATATTTAAGGTCGGTTGCTTTGCGAAACTTAGGCTGCCGTGCCAAAGCGTCTCTCTCGATTTTGATAGGTTAGTAGAGCCTCCATAAAATCTTCTGGTGTAAAGTCTGGCCAAAATTTGTCGACGAACACAAGTTCTGTATAGGCAACTTGCCATAATAAATAATTACTGATGCGTTGTTCTCCGCTCGTTCGAATGAGGAGGTCAGGGTCCGGGACTCCTGCAGTATAAAGATATTGCTCAAAAATTTGCTCTGTAATTTTATCAGGGTCAAGTCTTCGGTCTCGTGCCTTTTGTGCGATTTCCCTCACCGCATTTATAATTTCAGCGCGGCTTCCATAGCTAATAGCCATCTGAATGGTAAGCTTCTTGTTCAATTTTGTGAGTTCTTCGACTTTCTCGACAAGACTCAAGATCGTATTAGGTAAAAGTCCTCGCTCACCAATAACTTTAAGTCGAACCCCATCTTTATGAAGTTCTTCAGCTTCTGTTTCAAGATAATGCTTGAGAAGAGCCATGAGACCCGAGACTTCATGAGGATCGCGTCTCCAGTTCTCAGAAGAAAAAGCATACAAGGTAAGATAAGAAACACCTATACGTGAGGCTGCCGTTACGATTTCTCGCGCAACTTCACTTCCTCGCTTATGCCCTTCTAGACGGGAAAGAGATTGTTCACGCGCCCATCGACCATTGCCGTCCATAATAATAGCCACGTGTTGAGGAATTTTCAAAAGACGTTGCTCATTCATCATTGTTCGGTGTCCAATGTTTAGTATTCAAGAGGCAGCTTAATACGAGTGAACAGCCATATCAACCTTATTATATTTTTCTGGATTGCTTCGGGCTGTTGCCCTCGCAAAGACGACTGGGGGAGCTGTCTTTGCGAGGCCCCGTAGGGGCCCGCGGCAATCCAGAAATTTAAGTTCATGATAAGGAAACAGAGCTTCAAACGTGCAGGATTTCTTTTTCTTTGTGGGATAAAGCCTCATCCACTTTTTTAATAAATTCATCGGTTACTTTTTGGATTTCGTCCGAGAGACGATGGGATTCATCCTCTGAAATATGCCCTGCTTTTTCATTGGTTTTAATTTGGTCCATACCATCCCGCCTTATGTTACGAATGACCACGCGCCCTTGCTCAGCGTATTTGCCTGCAACTTTTCCAAGTTCTTTACGACGCTCTTCACTTAGCTCAGGAAGAGGGACGCGGATCACTGATCCTGCACTGGAAGGATTGAGGCCAAGCCCTGCGTCTCGAATGGCCTTTTCAACTGCTGGTGCTAAGGAAGCATCCCACACTTGAACCATCAAAAGTCGGGGTTCAGGAACGTTAATATTGCCAACCTGATTAATATGGGTTCGACTTCCATAAGCCTCCACCGTGACTGATTCCAAAAGATTGGGGGAAGCTCTTCCTGTTCTTAAACCAGAAAAATCCTTATGGACAGCATCGAGTGCCCCTTCCATACGTGTTCTTAACGCTGAGACGATTTCCTTACTCACGGTGACCTCTTATGTATTTGACTTTCCGACTATACTCATTTTTGGCGATTGAGGGAAAAATAATGATTTCCTCATTTTTATAATGAAAGAAAGACTAACTTTATTTTTCAAAAATCTCAAGATAAGGTTTCCATCATTTTGAAGTGTAAGAAGAGTGGAGATTAAAAAATTTTTTGGTAACCATTAACCCGTCCACCCACACGGTGTCATCCTTGGGCTAGAAGCGATTGATTTTCAAAGAAAATCGTAGCGCTTCTTGACCCGAGGATCTTGTTGCCAAAGAGATCCTCGGCCAAGAAATGCTAATGTTTTCCCTTGGAAAACAAGAATTTCTTGCCAAGAATGACACAGACGGGGTGAGTGGTTACTTTTTTTGTTGAATTTTATATTATTTTATTGTATAAGTGCGTATCATTTAAAAGTATTTTATTATGTTGGTGAATTTTTGTTACAAAAGAGGTGTAGATATGTTGAAAATGTATGTAAGTTTATTTGCCTTAATGGGTGTCATGGGTTCCCTGTCCGAGCCCGCATGGTGTATGGAAGAAGAAGTAGCAGTAGCAGAGTCGTCCGGTAAGCGTCGTCATGAGAAGAATGGGGAGTTAGAGCACCAAAGAAAAAAGAAAGGAGCCAAAAAAAATCAACCTAAGCTTGAACCGACTCTTCGTGGTTGTCCCTCTGAAATTCATCAGCATATTTACTCATTTCTATTTTCGGGAACGTTACCTGAAGTTGTTAAAAATTTTGCAAGCCTGGAACTGACAAGTCCTTTGTTCCTCCCTGAGACAATGTATGCAATACAGCAGAGAACGCTTAGCTTAAAAAAATCCATAAGAAATTCCAATCTTGAAGAATGGGAGCAAAATTCACACCTACGCGACTTTGTACAGGCTCACTTCATCATGGATACAATCAAGCAAGCTCAAGGATTGGACATTCTTGGTCGTGAGCGCGTGTATCTTAATGCTTTGCAGGAAGAATCTTTTGTCGCAGAAAGCCGACTTTTAGCCTATCAGCTAGCTTTGAGTTGGAACAGCCATTATCAGAGGGATGAAGATATAAAAAGAAATACAAATACAAACATTCATTATGGCAGGAGTTATGAATTTGACGCAATATCACAAAAGCTCGCAAAAGAAAAAACAACAGCCACTTTTCATTCCTTTTTGCGAGATCTTAAGAAAGATAAAGCTCAACATCGTCCTTTTGATTCTGAAAAGTATAAAGCCCTCTTAGAAATTTACTATTTTCTAAGAAAAGATCCCCAAGCCATTCCTATGTTTAACTATTCAGATCCGGTAGGGGACGAACTGAAAGAAATAGCAAAACAAGAGGATTTAGGAGCTCTTTCAAAAATTCCACCAGCTCAGTTAAATTTGCTGGGTTCATTTAATAATTTTTATTTAGATATGCGCTTTTCAAAAAATAGCGTTTTTTTACAAGGAAAAATGTTTCTGGGAAGCGCCATACAGGGGGACCCAGTCGGACAATTTAGCCTTTCTTGTCTATATTTGTCGGATCATAATAACATTATGAGCTTTTTACTTGAAGAAAATGATGCATGTGATGATAATGCATTTAATTACCTTGTAGCTCGAAGGGAGAACAAGACTCAACCTAATAGAATTGAAAATTGTGATGTCCCGCTAACAAATGATCCAGAGTGTCAACTTGCTGGAGCCTATTGGACGGGTGAAGCTGCAGAGAAGGGTCTCCCCGAAGCACAGAACAACTTGGCCATCTTACAGTTACAAGGGATTGGGGTTTCTCAAGATAAAGCTCAGGCTTTTAGGGGCTTCACAGAAGCCGCTGGAAAAGGGCTTGCTTTTGCCAGATATAACCTCGGTGTTTGTTATGCAGATGGAATTGGCACTGACCAAAATGATGGTCTAGCTCTTAAGTGGTTTAAAAAAGCTGCTAAGCGAGGGATGACACGTGCCCAATTCAATGTCGGGTATTATTACCAGGTAGGAAAGGGCTGTGATCAAAGTGATTCCGAAGCTGTTAAATGGTATCAAAAAGCTGTTAACAATGAAGACCCTTTTTCTTATAACTCTACGATTAATCAAGAGCTTGATTCAGCCGCTGAAAACAACCTTGGCATACTTTATGAGCTTGGACGGGGCGTGGAACAAGATCTGTCAAAGGCTTATGAATTATATAGCTCCGCTTGGGGGCAAGAGAATGAAGAGCCATGTTTAAACCTTCGGCGTTGTTATAAGAATGGGATAGGTGTTTCTGAAGGGAAAAATAAAGAGGAAGAAATTGAGGAATTAAATGAATCTGCTGCATCTTTATTTACGAAAGAAGGGGAATTCTTTGCCATGGATGATACCGTTCCAGTTCAAATGAAGCCGAAAAATTGGTTTTTCATGGTTTACCCAGAATACAAATAAACATTTCCATCTCCTCTGCATCATGGCAGATTTATCCATGGTGCAGAGAACCTACTTTTCCTTCAGGCTTTCAAGGAATCTTTGAGCATTTGAATCACCCTTCTCAGCTAGTTTATTAAGCATTTCTAAAGCTTTGTCTTTATCAAGAGGAAATCCTTTACCCTCGTAATGCATTCCGGCAAGCATGAACTCAGCGTTGCTATCGCCTTGTCTGGCTGCTCTTAAAAGCCACTGCTTTGCTTGGGTATAATCCGTTAAAATATCTTTATACACCCCTCCGAGATTACTTTGGGCGAGAACATGGTCTTGTATGGCAGCTTTCTCAAATTCTTCACGGGCTAAACCATAAAACTCTTCCTCATAATACAGAGCTCCAAGGTTGTTTTGAGCTTCAGCGAAGCCTTGTTTAGCGGACTTTCGAAACCAGTTTTTGGCTTTCTCTCGGTTTGGGGGAATGTCGCCCCATCCATCTCTGTACATCTCACCCAAGATGTTCTGAGCACCGGAATGGTTCCTGGCAGCTTTTTCTAAAATCGCCAGAGATTCAGAATACTTTTTATCTATTAAATATTGAACGCCTTGCTCATATTGAATTTGGGGGGTGTTCTCATCAAAGATGAGATCAGTTCTTAAATCTTTAAGTGTTTTTTTTGCTTTAGTATGACCAAGATCGGCTGCAAAGTTAAACCATGTCCAGGCTATAAAATGATTTTGAGGAACTCCCTCCCCTTTTAAATGCATCACAGCAATATTATAAAAGGCCTGAGGATGCATCTGCTCAACGGCCTTCACATGCCAAGATAAGGCTTTTGTATAATTTCCCTCCTCGTAATAGGTGACCCCAACATTATATTGAGCTTGAGGGTTTCCTCTTTTAGCTTCTCTTTTAAAACATTTGCGAGCTTTGGCGTATTTCTTTTCTGCAAAGAGTTTTCCTCCTCGTCGTTTTTTTTTATCTTCTTTTATTTCCTTGGAATCAGGTTGAGGGAGAGCTTTTATTTTCCTGAAGGTTTTAGGACTTTCAATGTCTTTCACTCCTTGTGGAGTATTCTTGAGAAGACTGCTTTGAAGCTGGTCATCGCGAGGACTTTCTCCTTTAATTTTCCCTGCTATGGCATTTGTTATTGCAAGAAGATAAATAGATATTATTGTTGATAGTAATAATGATTTTTTATTTAAAAACAATGCAATTACCATGAGTCCTCCTATAAAAATATATTTATTATTTATTTTATAGAAGTATGATTATTTTTTCGTAAAGAAATAATAAGTTTAAAATTGTTACTTTAATAAAGTTTAACACAACAACGAAAGGAAAAAATCATGAATAAAAAAATAGTATTGTGTGCAGCCATGCTAATGGCATGTATAAAATACTTTAAAGCGGAATATGTTCGAAAAATGGCGGGGTTTGTCTTTGACCTCGTCTAGCGAATCAGTGTAAAACGCCCAATTCCTTGCAGGGCATCTATAATTTTAAATAGTTAACAACGTGAGTTTGTCTTTTTTTATGCTTTCTAACTGAGATTGTAAGGGAGGGAGATCGTTGGTAATTGTTTCCCAAATAATTCCCGTGTGAATACCAAAATATTCATGAATGAGAAGATTTCTCATGTCTCGCATGTATTTCCAGGGGATGAGAGGATATTCTTGAACAAGGGGTTCTGGGATATGACGCGCAGCTTCTCCAATAATTTCAAGGTTACGCACAACGGCATCAATTGTGCGCTGGTCTGATTCAAATTTTTGTAGATTAAGACCATCGGTGTACTGCTGTATTCGCTCTAGTGCGTCTAAAATATCTTCAAGTCGAAAAAACCATTCTCTAGAGGACATGTATAGATTCTTTAAGAATTCTGTTACGTAAGCGAGGATGAAGGGCTTGTTCGGTCACTAAATCAACCTGGGTATCAAGTATTTCCTCGAGATGATCTCTAAGTTCTAAAAATGCAAAGAGTCCTAAAGGTTGATTAAAAGATACAAGAATATCCACATCGCTCGTTTCTTTCTCATCGCCTCTCGCAACAGACCCAAATACGGAAAGAGATTTTACGCCGTATTCTTCAATCGCTTTTCTATCATGGGTAAGACACTGGAGAATGTTTTTCCGTTTCATGTTTGTCCTTAAACTTAAACAACATTATTTTATATTTTATCATAAACAGCCTAAAAAAAATAATGATTTTTAATAGATTACTGAGAATTAATAGGGTTAAGCCTACCGAATCAGTGTAAAACGCCCAATTCCTTGCAGGGCATCCATAATACCATGAGGGTTCTGGATGGAAAAGACCATGATGGGGATTTGACTCTCGCGGGCAAGGGCAATGGCGGCCGTATCCATAACTCTTAGGTTTTCCGTTAATACCTGTTGATAGGTAAGCTCTGGATAAAAGATCACATCCTTGTGCTTCATGGGGTCAGCACTATAGACTCCATCCACCTTTGTGGCCTTCATAAGAATTTGACAATTAAGCTCGGATGCCCTTAAAGCTGCTGCAGAATCGGTGGTAAAGTAAGGATTTCCCGTGCCTGCAGCGCAAATAACGATGCGGCCTTTTTTCATGTGATGAGCAGCTCTTCTTTGGATATAAGGTTCACAAATAGTTTGCATGGGGATTGCGGACATGACCCGCGTATCAATTCCCATTTGATCAAGCTTATTTTGTAAAGCCAAGGCATTCATAATGGTGGCGAGCATCCCCATTTGATCAGAGGTTGTGCGTTCAATCCCTTGTTCTTCACCTTTCAGTCCCCGAAAGATGTTTCCGCCTCCCACAACAATGGCTTGTTCAACACCTAATTCATAGGCCCCTTTTATTTCGTTGCAGATGCGCTCAATGGTGTGTGAATCAAGCCCATAGGGCTGATCTCCCATCAGAGCTTCTCCAGATAATTTTAACAAGACACGCTTATAGAGAGGTTTTTGCGAGATGTTCATGTGATTCATTCCGGTATTTTGCATATTATTCTTCAAACGTTTCAATATCCTCTTTGTTTTAAGGGTACAGCTCTAAATGAGCAATGAAAAAATAATTTTGTTAGAATCTATCAACATTTGCAAAAATATTTTTTTCATTCAAACTGTTGTCTCTGCGTAAGGGAATCAAGGAAAACAGGAGATGAGAAGGGGAGGATGGAAAAAATGAGATTTTTTAAGTCCTCTTGTTTCGGACCGTTACTGGATCATCCCTTGTTTGGGAATGTGGTTAGAACTTAAAAAGCATTTTATTTTTCTTTATTCCATAAGTCATTAAGCAATTCCTCTCGTCCACTTGCCTTTTTATATAGCTGATAATGGACTGGATTTTTTTTGTAGTATTCTTGGTGGTATTCTTCAGCAGGATAAAATAGGCCTGCTGGTAAAATCTGTGTCGCAATTTTAGCATTTAATTTTTGAGCGACTTCTTCACGAGACTTTGTAGCCATTTTAAATTGGTCTTCATTGCTATAGAATATTGCTGTAAAATAAGGAGAACCTCGATCAGCAAATTGTCCGCCCGCATCTGTAGGGTCAATGCTTTTCCAGTAGAGATTTAATAGCTCATCATAAGTAATTTCTTCCGGATTATAGAGGACTTCAACTGCTTCATAGTAGCCCGTTCCTCCTGCAGAAACTTCTTTGTATGTTGGATTTTGGGTATGCCCACCGCAATATCCAGAAGTTACCTTGATTACGCCTACATTTCCTGTAAAGGCTGTTTCTGTACACCAGAAGCAGCCTCCCGCAAAGATAGCTTTTTTATATTTATTTTCATTCATTATTTTGATCCTTGGGTTGGAATTTAAGTGCGAGAGAGTTTATGCAAAAACGTTTGCCTGTTGGCTTGGGTCCATCTTCGAACAGATGACCTAAATGAGCCTTACATTTGCCACAGAGCACTTCCTCTCTAACCATTCCAAAACTATTATCTTTTTTTGTTGCTATAGCGTCCGGATTTGCGGATTCCCAAAAACTTGGCCAACCACTCTTGGAATCGTATTTTGTGGTTGAAGAGAACAATTCATTCTCACAGCAGGCACAAGAATAAGTCCCTGAATCATAATTCTTGTTATATTTACCAGAAAAGGGAGCTTCAGTTCCTTTTAGCCAGCATATATTATAAACCTCTTTAGGAACGTTCTTCCATTCTTCAGGATCATCGCTCATTTTGTAATGTTCCTTTTTCTTAACGTAGGCATTGGTTCTATTATTTTTAGAATTTATCATAGAAAGCGTTACAAATTTATTAAATAAGAATTTGTAAATTATTAAACAATTTTATTGTGTTCTATTTTTAATAATAATTAAATTATATTTAAAATATCAAAATAGAAAATATTAAGATATAAAAATAAAAGTATTTTTTTAGCTCTTTTAGGCGGTTTTGCATTGACTCAAGCTCATGCAGGAACAACTTTTATATGGTCTAAAGACAATAAGGACGCTAATGATACAAAAATATTTGCTCATGGTAAAATGGTGCCAAATAATCTTTCCTCAACCCACAGAATTGTAACTATTGATGAGTTGGTCGATGATTTTGAGTTTGTGCCGTCTTTTCATAATGGGAATGGCAAAGAGAAACAAGAAATGGTAGAAATTTGACATATATACAATGTATTATTTACAGGTGATAAAGACAATTATACAATGACTCTAACAAAGCAATAAATAAAACACTAGGCTCTACTCTGTGAACATAAGGATGATACATTTTGTGTCATTGAAATTTGTTCACAGAGAGTAGGCAAAGAAAAAAAGCTTAGATTTATTTGTGAAATCTAAGCTTTTTTATTTAGAAAAGGTGCTTGGCAATGACTCGTGAGAAAAAGGCTATTTCTCCAATTGCGCAGCGACTTCAGCAGCAAAGTCTGTTTGGTTTTTTTCAATTCCTTCACCCAGAGCAAAGCGGACAAATCCAGCAAGCTTTATGGGCTGACCTAGTTCTTTTGCAGCAGTGGTGACAATATCTTTTACGCGCGTTTTGCCGTCTATGATAAAGACTTGCTCTTCGAGGACAACTTCTTCATAGAATTTGCGGAGGCGACCTTCAATCATCTTATCTACAAACTCTGCAGGCTTGCCAGAGGCAAGAGCTTGCTCACGGAAAATGGCTCGCTCCCGATCAACTTCAGAAGGATCCACGGATTCTATGTTAAGCGCTATTGGGTGAGCGGCTGCCACATGCATGGCAATTTGCTTATCCACAGCTTCAAGTTTCTCTTGGGGTGCTGAAGATTCAAGGGCTGCAAGCACACCGAGACGTCCGAGTCCAGGTGCTGCTGCATTATGAATATAGGGAACCACAACGCCTTCAGAGACCTCGAGATATCCTGTTCGTCGCAACGTCATATTTTCTCCGATGGTGGCGACCAGATGCGTGAGTTCCTCTTCAACAGTTTTTTCAGAACCAGCATAAGGTGTTTTTTTCAGAACCTCTAAATCACCCTTAGCGGTTAGAGCCAATTCGGCCACTTTGCGGACGAAATCTTGAAAGTGTTCACTTCGGCCTACAAAGTCTGTTTCACTGTTGACTTCTACAATGGCTCCTCGTGGTCCTTTACAGAAAACACCCACGAGTCCTTCGGCTGCCACACGTCCAGATTTCTTAGCTGCAGCGGCAAGGCCTTTTTTACGAAGCCAATCGATGGCCATTTCTAAGTCACCTTGGTTTTCGGTAAGTGCCTTTTTACAATCCATCATACCTGCGCCTGTCTTTTCACGCAGTTCTTTCACGAGTGCGGGAGAAATATTCGCCATAGCTTACTCCTTCTTAATTTAATTGAATTTAAGCATTCTCTTGGATAGCTTCTGGATTGGCCGCTTCAACTATGGCCTCTTCTTCAGCAACCGCTATAGTTTCAGTCTCAGTAAAGGGTTCTTCTTCAATGATAACTGTGACCTCTTCAGCTGCACCCACATCCACGCCACTTGATTTCATTTTAGTCTGCAGTCCATCTAAGACGGAGGCAGAGACGAGAGTACAATAAAGTTCAATGGCGCGCTGTGCATCATCATTCCCAGGAATAATATAATCGATTCCATCAGGATTCGAGTTGCTATCTACAATCGCTACAACGGGAATACCAAGCTTGTTGGCTTCTTTAATGGCAATATCTTCCTTATTGGTATCAATAATAAAAAGAATATCTGGGATCCCTCCCATATCCTTAATCCCACCTAGAGAAAGGTCCAGCTTGTGTCGTTCTCTTTCGAGGGTCAAAAGTTCCTTTTTTGTAAAACCATGAGCTCCTTGGTCAAATTGCTCTTGAAGCTCGCGTAAACGCTTAATGGATTGAGAAATTGTTTTCCAGTTCGTCAACATTCCACCAAGCCAACGATGGTTCACATAAAATTGACCGCAAAGAGCAGCGGATTCTTTAACTATTTGAGAGGCTTGTCTTTTTGTTCCAACGAAAAGGACACGTCCTCCTCCGGAAACAATATCACGAATCGCTTGTAAGGCATGGTGCAACATCGGAACGGTTTGTTGCAAGTCGATAATGTGAATTCCTCCCCGTGACCCATATAAATAAGGGCCCATTTTTGGGTTCCATCGACGTGTTTGGTGTCCGAAGTGAATACCCGCTTCTAAAAGCTGGCGCATAGTAAATGTTGGCATCATAATAATTGGTGTCCTTTCTCCAGTTAAACCGCCGCAGAGGGAAGGGGCCCTTATGGCCACCGGAGGAATCTCTCTGCGTGAGGATTTTGTGATCTTAAAAACCACATTCAGAACCTATATACTCCTTCTTTAGGCCTCACAACAAGAAAAATATTTGGAATATGTCTAAAAGACTCCTGGATTTAAACTTTACAGCACCCAATTTGCATTTTGACTGAGTATAATGGCGTATGAAGGGAATCAAGAACTAAATTTCTTATCTGCCAATTTAACTGCCTCACTCAAATCTGGCGTTTTATAGATTTCAGGCGTGCCCTTAAAAGTGTAAGGAACTTCTCTTCCAGACTCGTACAAGACAGCAAAAAGATCTTCTGGCGATCCACAGTTATACTCTTCTCTTAAGCAATATTGTTTTAAAAGAATCATAGCTCCGGCAAGTTCAGGAGACGCGAAGGAGCTCCCGTCAGTAGGCTCTGAATTATTGTATTGATGAAAAGGGAGATTACACCCATCGGTTAATAAAAACTGAGAACGCTTATCATCATCGGGAAGCTGTGCAGAATAATAAACTTTTTCTTTCCCATTTTTTTTATGTTTAAGAGATCCAGCGAAAAAAACACCTTTTCCTTGGACGTGTTCGAATAACTCCTGATGCTCTGATTTTTCCACACTTTGTGCCGGAGGCTGTCTCTGGGAAATACGTCTTAGGCGGAACGTTCCGAGAGAGTCATTCCCTGCTGCTACCATAATGGCAATTTCACGGTCTATCGCTTCCTTAATAATATTTCTACTTTCGTGGTAGAAAAAAGGTTTTGTATGGCTAAAATTAATAATATCTGCGCCTTTTCCTAAAAGATCTAGAAGGATAGTTTTGCATAATTCTTCCGGTTT
>JAKBAL010000401.1 GCA_021809225.1 Pseudomonadota bacterium
TCTTCTTGCAGGGCGAGATGTTATCGCTTTGGCACAAACAGGATCAGGAAAAACGGCTTCTTTTATTTTGCCGCTTTTAGACAAGTTAACACGAGGGCGGGCCAAAGCGCGGATGCCTCGATCTTTAATTGTTGAGCCTACACGAGAATTGGCAGCTCAAGTTGCTGAGGATTTTGCCGTTTATGGGAAATATCATAATTTTTCGGTAGCTCTTTTGATCGGGGGAGAATCCTTTGTTGATCAAGAAAAAAAACTTGGAAAAGGCGTGGATGTTCTGATTGCTACGCCAGGGCGTTTGTTAGACCTTTATGATCGTGGAAAAATTCTTTTAAACGATGTTAAAATGTTCGTTATTGACGAAGCTGATCGTATGCTTGATATGGGATTTATTCCGGATATTGAACGAATTGCTTCTCTTCTCCCCGTTCATCAAACAGCTCTTTTTTCGGCAACTATGCCAGATATCATTCGCAGTTTGACACAAAAATTTTTAACTCATCCAGAAGAACTCTCTATCTCACCTTCCGTTCAAGCTGCAACAAGTATTGACCAGTATATTGTGCGGATTTTAGAAAAAAATAAGAGGGAAGCCTTAAGGGCTCTTTTAAAGGCTGAAAAGCTGAAACAGGCCATCGTTTTTTGTAATCGCAAACGGGAAGTTGATGTTGTCTATAATAGCATGAAAAAACATGGATTTAAGGTAGGAGCTCTTCATGGAGATTTAAGTCAAGCCGCTCGCAATGAAACCCTAAAATCTTTCAAAGAGGGCACCCTTGATGTTTTAATTGCAAGTGACGTTGCTGCTCGTGGACTTGATGTCGAGAATTTATCAGGTGTGATTAACTTTCATGTGCCGACAAATCCAGAAGACTATATCCATCGTATTGGAAGAACGGGCCGCGCTGGTAAAGAAGGGAAAGCCTTTACCCTTGTTTCCCCTCATGAAGAGAAGCACCTCGCCCTAATTTTTAAAGCCTTAAATACGGTTCTTGAAGAGTATCACGTTGATTTAGACTTAAAAATAGCAGAAACTTCCGTGAAAGCACCAGCTGCTCCAAGGCCTATTGCTGCTAAAAAACATCCTGTGCCAGCAACAGAACATCCTTCGCCGGCAACAGAGCATCCTTTGCCGGCAAAAGAATTATGGGGATTTGGCGAACATATTCCTGCTTTTATGTACCCATCTCAGGGTAAGCACAAAACAATTCCTCCCAGATAAATGATATCAATACCGTAATTTAAATCTACGTTTCTGGATAATTGCTTTGTCGGGACTTTATTCCTCCGCGTAATGACGAATCTATTGTTTTTCAACATAAAAAATCGTTATTGCGAGCGGGGCGAAGCAGTGCAGAACTATACTTGTTCTCAATCATTTTTCATAAATGGCATGAATAATGGGTTCTTCTGCCCCTATAAGCTCAATCGCTTTTTTCTTGAATGTTTCCTAAAAAAGGCATCCAAAAATCCAGCAAACAACAATTTTAAGGACCCATAAAATGCCTGTCGAAAGAGCAGCAAAAACCATCATTGCTACATATTCTTTTCCTATAAAAAGCTTATGATCCATGTTTATTTGCTTGAGAGGTGTTGCTCGTAATAAAGTTTATTAAAATCTGAAACACTGTTTGGAAATAAAGCACCTATTTCATCTTCCCATTGTTGTAGATCTTTAACTGTATATCTTTCAGAGGGACAAGATTTATTTAAGCCTATATATATAATTTGTTCCCAATTCCAATTATTAAAGGCAAGAACACGCTGATGTATAGATGGGGTTTGACGATAATGACGTTCATTAAAAGGGAGCATTTTAGCATAAATAACCGCCCATTCTTTTTGATACACCATCATTTGATTTATTAACCAGTTTTTCATCTCTGTATCTTCAGGTTTTAGGGTGTCTAATTTATCACACACTGTGCTTACATAAATAGCGTAGGTTTTTAAAGTTGTGATGTTGTCCCGTAATTGGACAAAATAAATAGCTTCAGGCCTTATAAATAAAGTGTAATAAGCACCAAGTGCAGCAATCAGAGAGCCATTAGCGAGGGAGAGTTTAAACTTATGTTTAGAAATAAATCTCCCAATGGGTTGAAAAACCCAAGTTGAAAAAAAGTGCCAAATTTGCCCAAAGGGTGCAATAATGATTCTTATGATAAGGCATAGCTTAGCATAAAGAAAAGCTAAAAGGGTCTTCATGTTAGCTCAAACTTTTGCATTGAAGGTCTCCAAAGAGTGAAGTTTCTCTTAAAAAGATGATAACATATTAAGCTCTGTGAACAAAATTTTGTTAGATCAATTCTGCGCGTTCTTTCTGTAAAAGTTGAACATTTTGTTGACAGAGTAGATTCAAAAAGTGTGGCATCTTTTGCCAGGAAAAGCTAAGTCTGTTTCGTAGTGTCAAGATTTTCTCATTCCTGAATGACTAAAGCCGCAGTCGCATCAAAAAAATTCTTGCGTTCTTCGTCAGGTGATATATGGCACGAAGAGGACCTAATAGTGAACAAGCTTTATTGGGGAGCATAAAGGCCTAAAACAGCCCCCGTTGGATCAGTAAAGACGCAATAAAATCCTTCTTCGCCCCCTAGGTTCGTGATGGGAACAATAATTTTAGCGCTTAATTTTTCAGCTTTAGCTGTAGACTCGTGAATGTCATTGACGTTAACAAAGGCAATCCACTGAGATTGATCCTTGCCTTCCCCTTGACCAATCCCCGCGCAAGGACCATTTCCGGCATCGACTTCAATGAAAGGATGATGACCTTCTTTTGTCGTCTTTTCTGTCATGGACCAATCGAACAGCTTGCCATAAAAGTCTTTTGCTTTTTTAGGATCAGATGCGCCCATTTGCATCCAGCCAAACGTGTTTTTCATCGTGACCTCCCTTT
>JAKBAL010000402.1 GCA_021809225.1 Pseudomonadota bacterium
CAAATGTTCCATTTGTGCTTTGGTTAAAGGTAAGACCACCATTCATACCATTAATACTGATACCTCCAACAAGGCTACTTGTGGTTCCTATAAGCGCACTTCCATCATTGTTAACCGTTGTGCCGCCTTTGTAAGAGTTCGCCCCTGTAAAGGTAACTTGTCCTCCACCCTTTATCGTCACTGAACCAGTTCCACTGATATTTCCTGCAAATGTTCCAGCTGTATTTTGGTTAAAGGTAAGAGGCTGACTACTATTATTAAGGATATTCCCGACAAGACTACTTGTGGTCCCTATCAAAGAACTCCCATCAGAATTAATCGTTGTACCGCCTTTGTAAGAGTTCGCCCCTGTAAAGGTAACTTGTCCTCCTCCCTCTATCGTCACTGAACCAGTTCCACTGATATTTCCTGCAAATGTTCCAGTTGTACTTTGATTAAAAATAAAACCATTTATACTATTATTAACGATATTTCCTAAAATATTACTCGTGTTTCCTATAAGAGTGCTCCCGTCATTATTAATCGTTGTAATACCTGTGTAGGTGTTAGCCCCTGTAAAGGTGAGCGTTCCTCCCCCCATTATCGTCACTAAACCTGATCCACTGAGAATTCCTGCATACGTTCCGTTTGTGCTTTGGTTAAAAATAAGGCCCTTGTTGATGCTCTTATTAATTATGTCTCCAACAAGGCTACTTGTTGTTCCTATAAGAGTCCCACTATTAATTGTTGTGCCCCCGGTGTAGGCATTTTCTCCATCAAGAGTCAGCTGAATGGGCGCATTTAATAAAAGACTCCCCCCTGTCCCTATAATGTTACCACTAAATGTTTCTGGATTGACAGACGAACCCTGTTTTCCGATTGTGAGTTGATAAGCATTCAAGTTGATGACAGAATCCGCTACACCTGACAGGCTCTTGGCTGTGACATTTTGATTCAAATTATAAGCTGTACCTGGGTTTAGAATTAAAAGAGAGAAAGGCGAAATTTTCCCTTCTAATGCTCCCGAACTTATAGTTGTTGTACCTGAAATATTAGTGGACCCTGAAAGAGTAATTATTGAATCACTAGCATCTATTATTAAATTCCCTCCGGCTTGATCCGAAGCCATATTTATAGAGCCCGCATATGAACCAGGATAGACGTAGCTAATCTCTAAGGTACTTGCGCTCCCCATTAGTACTCCTGAATAGGCGCTTAATTGTGATGTAGAGTATGAGACTGGAGTATTCGGGGGGATAGGAAGGACATCGCTCAACGCAGGGGTAGAGCACAGCACAGCAAATAAAAGAGAGAAATTTTGGACTACTTTCATTTTATGATCCTCTTTTTTACATTTTTATGTTCATATTAAAAAATAATACCAATTATTCCCATTCTATTTTAAAGGAAATTCTTCCTTATAATTAACTTAAGAAAAAAACGTCATGTTTTTTCATTTATTATTTCTTCAAAGCAGCTCGTACCTCATTTAATCCTGCATTTATATAAAAATTAAATTAATTTTTCGTTAATGAAGGGAAGTTTCGCCCGTCCCCGTCTGTTAAAAGCTTAGACAATGCGTACTCAACGAGCTTAAGTCAGCTATTTAAAATTTATGTAAGATTGAGGTATTTAAAAAAGGATGCATCTTTGGAACGTATACTCTTGAAACGGCTACCTCCCTTTCCTTATGAGAGAGGAAGGAAAGGGGGCATTCTAAAAAGTTGACGTGCTGAAGTTTACTGACAAAACCATCTGAAGGAACTGAGTCTATTCGTTTAAGGTGAAAGCATACTCATGAGTAAAAGCGAAGTCCCTTGCTTTACACTGCAAGTGACGGCACACCACTGGTGGTTGAATATTCAAAGTGATACACTTCCCCTGGGTGGATAAAAGTGCGAATGGCATGCGCTGCATGAGCCGCTTCGGCAAAACCTGTCAGAATAAGCTTTAGCTTGTGGGAATAGGTTGCAATATCGCCAATAGCATAAATTCCAGGAATATTTGTTGAACAATCCTTTGGATCAACCTGAATATGAGTCGTAGTAAGATGCAGTCCCCAATGAGCAATGGGACCTAAATCCATGGCAAGGCCATAAAAAGGCAAAAGAATATCTGCTGGAATTTCTTTGATATCGCCTGCTAAGGATTTGAGGATGACAGTATCAAGCTGACCCTTTTGTCCGGAAATGCCTTCTAACTGAAAAGGAATAGCCAACTCAATAATTCCCTCATCAGCAAGTTTTTTAAGTCGAGCTTCGCTTTCAGGAGCGGCTCTAAACTTGGGACGACGATGAACAACTGTGACTTTTTGCGCAATCTCAGCAAGAGAAAGCGCCCAATCAACAGCTGAATCCCCTCCCCCCGCTATCACAATTTTTTTGTTTTTAAAGTCTTGTCGGTTTTTTACATAATAAAAAACACTTCTCCCTTCAAAATCTTCAAGTCCCTCAAGAGGAGGACGATTGGGGCCAAAAGCCCCTACACCCGCTGCAATCAGAATTGCTTTTGCCTCAAGAACGTCCCCCAAAGACATTTCAAGACGCCAGAGTCCCGCTGCATTTTTTTTAAAATTCACCACCTGTTGATTCAAGTGATAGATAGGGTCAAAGGGTTCAGCTTGCTTTTTTAGATTATGAATAAGCTCTTCAGCCGAAATTTTGGGAAAGCCTGGAATATCATAAATTGGTTTTTCGGGATAAAGGGCCGTACATTGACCCCCCACCATTTCTAAAGAGTCAATAACATGACACTTTAGACGCATCATGCCACACTCAAAAACGGCAAAAAGACCCACTGGTCCTGCCCCTATAATAGCAACATCTGTTTGTTGAATACTCATGCGTCTCTTTTCACTTTGGCATTTATTTCAAACCAAACGTCCCTGACTTTTCTTAAAAAATCAAGA
>JAKBAL010000403.1 GCA_021809225.1 Pseudomonadota bacterium
TTGGTGCGAGAAATGGAAAGATCACGAAGTCCTCCCTTAATGAAACTCAAAACCTCTTTCCGACGTCCATTGGGAGCAAGAACTTGCGGGTTTGCCTCATAATAATCGAGAAGGGGCCGTTCCCATGCTGAAAGGCGAAAGAAATAGGAGGATTCTTCCATCCACTCAACCGGAGCCCCCGAGGGGGCTTTTCCGTCAACAATTTCTGAGTCTTCCACATATGCTTCATCTCTTACTGCATACCAGCCTGCGTAGGTGCTTTTATAAATTTGCCCTGTGGCTTCAAGCCTTGTCCAGAGAGCTTGAGCAGCTTCATGGTGACGCTGTTCTGTTGTACGAATGAACACATCAGGGGACGCATTAATTTTATGATTCATCTCCAACCAAAGGGATGCCATGCGGTCCGTATAAATTTTTGGATCTTCTCCAGCGCTTGCTGCTGCTTGGGCCACTTTCTGGCCATGCTCATCTGTTCCTGTCAGAAATTTCACATCCGCTCCTGCAAGACGCCAATAGCGTGCAAGCACATCCCCGGCGATCGTGGTATACACGTGGCCTAAATGAGGCTCTCCATTAAGGTAGTAGATGGGTGTTGTAATGTAGCGGGTCGTCATGGTGCATTCCTATTTATCTATCAATTCCCTAATGTCAAATGACGTCCGTCTGCTTCGATATGTTGTGCAATATGAAAATCAAAAGATTCGGCAAAATACCTCATATATGTAGAATGTTCAAGGTCATGGAGAAAATCATATTCTGGCCTCCACATACTCGCAGGATAAAAAGGATAAAAACGTTCTACTCCTTTGACAAGATCAAGGCTGAGCGAAGCCGATTTCATCTCAAGCTCAATCAAGTCCATGGTAAAATGCGGGTTATTAATGCTTGGTAAGCAAACTTTATCCTCTCCCTTATAAATGGTTGCGGGCCTTTCATCATCTCCTGGATAATCGTGCTTCGTTAGATAGCTTTTTAAACCATTCAAAGCAACAAGAGAAATATTAGGGATTTTTTTTCCTTTTTGTTGAAAGGAACGGATTAATTCTTCAATAACAAAAGCAGGCCCTGTCCCAGAAAAAACATTGTCTACAAAATAAATATTTCCTTCCTCAAGCTTGGGGTTGTCTGGGCTGAGTCCTTTTTGCGCAAGAAAATCCATAAGATGGCTTACCCGTTGAGGGGTTGTACAATCATCAATATGAAGCTGTTGACCTGCTCTTCCACGATTAGGACTGCCAGAAAATGGAAAGCTTATAATGAAGCGGTGCTGCTCCGGATTCGCTTGAAGGACCGCTTCAAAAGCATGACCAAGCCAATAAGGCGTATTCCCAAAAAATACAAAAGTATCTCGCTGATGGCTCAGGTTTAAAAGCTTTTGCGTTGAATTATATAACTCTTCAATGTGATTACTTTCTAAAAAGCCAAAAGGTTCTTTTGTTAAATATTCACGTTTTGCACTTTCATCTTTAAACCCAAAATATTCATAACTAAATATGCGTTCAAGCTCATCGTTAATAATTTCTTCTTTCTCTTTCTGACTTTTAGTGAACAGATTTTTATGGTGTGAAACTATAGATTTAATCTTATCTATGCACATAGGATAAAGGTGTTTTCCCAAGTCATCCCCCCTATAGGGAATAGCATAAGCAACTTCTAATAATAATTGTGGACACACTGAATGAAAATAATCTTGGTATATTTTACTCCATTCAAAAGATTTTGTTTTATTGCTCCGCGTGGGGCGCTGAGGTCTTGAAAAGAAATTGTCAAAGTTTAAAACTACAAAATCAAGAGCCTTTTTATAAAGAAGAAGCTCTTTCGAAGAAAGGGTGCAACTCCTTAGTTGCAGTGTTTGCTGAAGTGAATCTATTTCCCCAAACTCTATTTCGCTTGGCAATGCTGACCCAAAAATGGTTTCAGCTTCCTCCCGTAATACATAAGGAATCTTTAAACCCTGCGAACCAGGAGCAGAATACTTAAATTTCTGACAATCCTTTTCCAGTTGCTCTTTTAAAAAGGCATCTTGATGGTTTACAGGAGGAAGCCCCTTTTTTTCAAATTCTTCAGGCAAAGCTACGCCCGCATAAACTGATGACGAAAAAAGAAAAATACAAAAAAACGCTTGGAAATATGACATAAAATATCTCTTTAAAATAGTTAACAATACTCTATACAACTGCAATTCGTCAGGTATTCTTGTTTTGTATATTTGCAAAAGCGCACGTCAATGTCACTTTTTTGTCAAGCTGTGCAAAACGACATTTGTCAAAGAGTTCTTTTATTTTCTCACATATAGCCAGTGTTTGATCAAGAGAGACATCTTTAAAAAAAGAAGACTTCCCTTCAGCCTTCGCCATGAGGTGAGTATGAAGAAAATTTCTAAATAGATCTTCAATAAGCGTATAAGACGTCTCTTCTCCCCCATAGGTATGGATGAAGGATGTTGGTGATCCTCCCTCAAAGACTTTTTGAAGCTCCTCATAAATTTTAGCTCCCTGGTCTTCCATGAGGCGCATTAATTGCCCTGGGCTTCCTTCAGCGAGTGGAAAAAACTCAGGAGGAGAAAGCCCTTGAGACTGCAGAACCTCTCGGACATCCTCTTCCTTTAAAGGGTTAAAGGTAAGAAGCTGACATCGCGAGCGAATCGTTGGAAAAAGACGCCCAGGGTATGGCGTTGTCAAAAAGAAAACGGTTTGAGGAGGAGGTTCTTCCAGACGTTTTAAAAGAGCATTTGCGGCATTGCGATTCAGCTTATCTGCCCCATCAATAATAATAATGCGCCATCCCCCTGTCACTGAGGTTTGATTTAAACAGCTATTCAGCTCTCGAATAGATTCAATGCCAATTTCACGGGTTTGCTCATCCCCCAACGTCCATACATC
>JAKBAL010000404.1 GCA_021809225.1 Pseudomonadota bacterium
TTCTTTTCCGATGGGGTTTTACTTTCGTTGAGAGTGGCTTTAGCATCAATCTCTTTCCGAACCTCTTGAATATTCAATTTTCGTTTATTCAAAAGCGTAAGAAATGGGATAATTTTTATGTCAGGCAAATCCGCCGCTAATTTTTGTAAACTCTCTTCATAATCTAAAACAGTTTGATCTTGAATTTCGAAAAGATCACTAAACAGCAACCCATCTGTATAAATATTAAGAACAGCGTTCCCGTAGATTTTTTTTATGTTAGAGATCAAAGAATTCAAATGTTTAAAACTATTCCTCTCCGCCATGTCGGCAAGCGGCCCCATGACATTCCGATCTATATTTCCTGATTTAAAGGGAAAGGCTAAAAGGTTGAACTCAAGCTGCTGATGACCCTGAATAAGAGTCGCAAGCTTTAAAAGAATCTTTTGAGTGCTTTCTTCCTTTATCTCCTGTTTCTTGCAATCAGCTCCAACCATGCAGGAATCAATATCGAAATCAAGTAAGTAGGGCTTCATAACTGCATAAATCTCAGCGGCGGTTCGAAAAGCCTCCAAAGAGACTTTTGGATTTTGGTGCTGAACCTGCTCCAGAGGGTTGTGACTTACGCCTTCTAAGCTTACTGCCGCAACAGATGGTAGAGTCAGCAAAGCAACTCCAGATAATTGAGTTATATATAAAAGGGTCTTAGAAAATTTAAACATAAGTTTTCTCCATTCGTAAATGTGCGTGATCTAATAAGAAGATAGTATTAAGGGAATGAATAAATGGCGTTAGCTACGCCAAGGCGCAAACTTACGGAAAGATCCGAAAGATCTTTGGAGCGGAGAGAAAAAATAGTTTGTTTCAGTTTTCATAAAATCCACAAAAAGCGTTAATAATATTAACATAGGAATGGAGCTACTGCATGTCAATATAAATAAGCGTCTGTTTGGTGTATCCGTTCCTGAGTTTGAGGTGATCCTTAAAGCCGTTGAACCTGAATGGGAGAAGAAAGTTACAAAGAAATACAAGCGACCTGGAAAAAATTATAAACGTGATTTAAGCGAACAGATTTTAATGTTGTTGTTGTACTACCGAAGCTAAACAACTTTAAGAGCTCATCGTGCTGATGAGGTGACAGATGCACAAGAAGGGCTATGTGAAGAGAAGCACATTTCACAAAGAAGAAGCAATCTCTATACTGCTCACATTCTCTCCGCCCATTACTGGTTCTTAAAAGCGTCATTGCAGAAAAACAAAATGTGCCTGCTTCGGCATAGCGTTGAATGTTCCTTTAAGCGCCATTAGTATTATCGAGGAGGCCATGGCAGCTTATTCAATTCTTGGCTGATCGTTTGCTAAAACATAGGAAATAGCTTAAGGATAGTCAGGTTGATCTGATATTGAGTTCAAAAATGTCTTTTATTTCCAGCGGTTTTTTTTCAATGAATTCTCGAATACTGCAAACGATTGTCGTGGCCCTGGCATCCTTCACAACGATTGCAGGGACAGATATATTTATTCCTAGTCTCCCCAGCCTAACAACTTATTTCGGGGCAAGTGAGAATGCGGTACAGCTGTCCATTCCCCTTTATTTAGTGGGATCACTTTTTGCCGCCCCTATTTTAGGCGTTCTTTCTGATCACTTTGGCAGGAGAACGCTGATGTTCTCAGGGATGGGACTTTTTTTGTTTGGCACCATTCTGTGTATTTATTCCCCTAGCCTTCCTGTTTTTTTAACCGCACGCTTTATTCAAGGATTTGGAGCCGTTACCGCACCTGTCGTAGGCTGGGCCATGATCCAAGATCTTTACCCCGCTGATGAGAGTGCTAAAATCATGTCATGGATGGGAAGCATCATTTCTATCTCTCCCTTGCTTGCCCCAGCCTTAGGAGGGTACATTCATGCTGCCTTTGGTTGGCAGAGCAACTTTATTCTCATTTTCATCCTCACGATGATCACTTTAACTTTAATGTTTTTTGTAAAACCTAAAGTCAAGCCTCGTTCTCAGAAAGAAAAGTTCTCACTCATAAATAGCTTTACTCCGTTTGCTCAGAGGTACAGCGTTAAATTGTTTCTTTATTGCATCTCTTTTTTTGGTCTCCTCACTTGTGGCGAATGGTGCATTATAACCTTAATTGCCTTTTATTTTGAAAATACGCTCCATCTTTCTCCCGAGGTTTTTGGACTTTATCTTTCCCTCAATGGCTTATTTTACATTCTAGGAACACTTTTAGCGCCTATGAGTTTAAACTGGTGCGGGGTGAATAAAACGCTTCGTATAGGAATCATCCTGACGCTTGTGGCAAGTGGTGGTCTTCTTTGTGTTGCTTTTGTTGCACCGACTGTTCCCCTTCTCATTATGGTTGCCATTGGTCTCTATTTTGTGGGCACAGCAATGGTTTGGGGACCTTCCACATCGAGAGCCCTACAACGTTTTGAGAAGACGCGCGGAGCGGCTTCTGCTTTACGCGGCCTTCTTCTGAATGTATCTTTCGCTTTAGGAGGATTTGCAGGGAGCCTTCTGAACGATTCATCCCTTATCCCTCTTGCTCTTTTTTTACTAACCATGGCAATAGGATGCTGGATAATTTTTCAGAGATATGTAAAACTTGAACATCCGTAAGGCAAATAACATGAAAAATAACAAATATAAAATTATAATTTTGGCTGTTTTAACTGTTATATTATTAATAACTGCAGGCAGGATCTTTTTTGAGCCATTTCGTATCTTTGGCGATTGTATGGAACCAGCTATCAAAAATGAGCAACTCACCTTTCTGAATCGAATATCTCCATACCTACATTATGATAAAATAGATGAAGTGTTTGTCTTGAAGTATGATGGGAAATATTGTATATCAAGGATTGTAGTATTTGAAAAAAACATA
>JAKBAL010000009.1 GCA_021809225.1 Pseudomonadota bacterium
GTTCTTGCAGAATCTCTTATTCAACCTAAAGGGGGGAATAGTGATCCTTTCTGGGATAGAGCTAGCCGAGCTCTCTTAAAAACAGCTTTACGAAAATATGCTTATAACAAGAAAAACAATATAGGAGAGCTGACAACTTTTCTTATGACTTCTTCGAACCAAGAGTTTGAGCAATTCTTTAAAGGGACAGAAGCCGCAAGCTTTGCTTCTTCAAGCAATACAAAAACAACCCATTCCATCCGTAGTGTCCTCTCTTCTCAGATTGAAGGGTTTCGTCATTTAGAATCGTCAGATCCAAAAAAGAAAGATAACAAAGAGAAAAAAGACAACAAAAATAGCCAAGACAATGAAGAAGTTGAATCAAGTAACAACCATAAGAACCAAGGAGAATGTAAAAATTCCAAAGATTCAGATATCTCAGCGCAACAAATTCCTATGTATCCTCATCATTCACCCAATCAACCGGTCTCACCAGGAGGAAAAGAAAAGACAGAAGAAAAGACAGAGCCAAGTTTTTCCATTCGCAAATGGATTAATGGAGAAAAACAAGAGGTAGGAACCCAGAAGAACAATGGAGGGGGGTGGCTCTTTATTACGGCCCGTGCTGACCAAAGACAAAGCTTAACCCCTCTTATCTCAGCGTGGATGGATATTGCCATCAATGCATTGATGGTTCTTCCAGAGGATTATTCAAGGCGCCTTTGGTTTATCTTGGACGAACTTGCTGCTCTACAGAACCTTCCTTCCCTCCAACGCGGTCTTGCAGAAGGGCGCAAATATGGAGGTTGTTTCTTGGCAGGATTTCAAAGTAAGCCTCAATTAGAGGACATTTATGGACGGTCGGCAGCTGAGACTATGCTTGATCTTTTTAATACAAAGGTCTTTTTTAGATGTACTGAACCTTCAACTCAAGCCTGGATCTCAAAAGTATTGGGGGATAAGGAAGAAACCGAACCTCAAGAAAACATTTCTTATGGAGCTAACAGCACACGAGATGGGGTGTCTCTTAGCCGCCAAACTCGCCAGAAACCCCTTATTCTCCCCACAGAATTTTCTCAACTGCAAGACCTGGAGTGCTATGTCAAATTGCCGGGAGATTACCCATGTACCAAGCTTCAGATGACTTATCAAACTGCGGTTTTGCATATTCCACCATTCCTGCTAAAGCCAGAAAAAAAGAGAGAATACCCCGCTTATGAAGAACAAGTAGAGACAGAACAAGTTCCTCAAGAAGACAAAGAGTATTAAAGCTTCGGTGCTTTTTTCCACTCCTCCCAAATTTTTTCAAATCTTGTCCTCTTCTCCTTGGTCATGGAATTGGGCGTTTGGTCCAAGAATTTGAGCAAGCTCTTGATTGGCTTTTTTCGCTTCATTTTGACAAAACTCACAAAGCTTCCCCCACTGCTCATTTTCCTTTTGAAAACGGAGAATTTCATTGTTTTTTTTGAAAAAGTCATCGCTGTTTTCAATCGCCTGATCAAAAGCTTTCGAGACATCCGGATCTTCAAAAGGATTTTTAATTCGCGTAAATTCTCGAATAACTCTTCTTCTTGCTGTATTACATGTATTTGCAATAGTTGAAACAGTTTTGACTTTTCGTTCTAAGTTTTTCTGATCTAATTCGTTATCGGCATATAAGTTCAATGTCTCTATAAGACCTTTAAAAATCTCTTGCCGTTTATTAATAGAACGTTGGCAAATTGCCATGTATGTCACTATATCCTGCATAGGAAGCAAAACGGTTTGTTGTGAGCTATTGACGTACTCAATTTTTGAGCCTGCTCCTCTGATTGAAAATATGACGAATAAGACGATAAGAAGAAATATAATTGCCCCTATGATAAGCCCTGCCCATTCTTTAACTACTTTTCCCCACACCCACAGTTTACCAGGGAAGTTGTAATCTCCCTTTACGATATCGAGCATCTCTCGCAGTGAATCTTGTTTCTGACGTTTGTTCATTTTACGTTCCTATGATATTTTATATCCCTAAAATAAAGCCTTATTCCCTGGCCATAAGCTGGTCAACCTTATTGCCAAAGACCTCCGTCGCTTTCCTTAAAGGTTCGTCTGCAAGGTGAGCATAACGTTGTGTAGTAGAGGCCTGGGTGTGACCTAAAAGCTTACCCACAATGCTTAAACTTAAGCCACTGGACACTAAGTGAGACGCATGAGTATGGCGCAAATCGTGAATACGGACGTTTTCTAGATTTGCTTGTTTAAGGACGGTGGTCCAGAGCCTTTTAACTTCTTTCAAAGGTTCCCCCGCTTTTTTGCCAGGGAAAAGATAAGGTGAAGTTCCATCGCTTCTTTTTTTGAGTGTTTCTAAAAGAAGGAGAGCCTTATCTGAAAGAGGAAGGTGCTCTTTCTTCTTTTGTTTGGTCAAGTGGGCAGGTTTAATCCAGAGCCCTTTTTCAAGGTCGAACTGATTCCACGTGGCCTGAAGCGCCTCTCCCTTACGAGCTCCCGTTAAAAGAAGGAACTTAAAAACATAAGCAGTGAAATTCCCGGAATGTTTATCAAGGACGCTCCAAAGTTGCTGGAGTTCCTCATCATTTAGCCAGCGATCGCGCTTCTCTTCCTGATACTTCTCAATCCCTTGGGCCGGGTTATCAGTCCTCCACCCCCAAGAAACGGCCAAAGAAAACATCTTAGATAAAAGAGCAACAACTCGATTAGCTTGGTAAGGGGTATCCTTAAGACGTAAGTGCAAGCCTTCAACATCTCGACGAGAAACGTGGGGTACTTTTAAAGAGCCTAAAGAGGGCATGATAATATTTCTAAGAAGCTTACCATCTTCTTTTAAGCTCTTTTCTCGCTTTTTCTGCCCATGCCTTTCGATATAATCCCGTGCAAGATCTTGCATACTAAAAAGGTTTTGGGCTTGTTGTTTACCTTGAGCAGGATCTTCTCCATGAGCAACACTTGCCAGGTGCTTGCGAGCTAAAGCTCTTGCTTCTTCTGTTGTAACTTGACCATGCACTCCGATTTTAAAACGTTTAACGACGCGATTTTGATTTCGGTATTGGATGCAATAGGTACGTCTTCCGCTCGGAAGGACAATCACCCCAAAGCCCTTGAGGCTTGTATCCCAATATTGAGATAGCTTATGGGGATCAGGTGTGATACTTTCTACAAAACGCTTGGTGATATTTGGCATAGAGGCCTCCTTAATTATCCTCCTTCTTATACCATCTTTTTAGATTATCATCAAGTTCTTTATCATCAAGCTATCATCAACATAGGCTAATTTCGATCACTTTTTACCACGTTTTATCGACACAAACACACACCCTAAAATCTCTAAAACTCAAGGGGAGCATTGGAGAAATGAGGAGAATCAATGGTGCCGGATGTCGGAATCGAACCAACGACCTACTGATTACAAATCAGTTGCTCTACCAGCTGAGCTAATCCGGCTGTGTTTAAGGTTTATAACGTATATGGCATTCTAGGCCAAGCCAAAAAGAAATTTGAGAGCAAAAGATATTTTTGTTAAATTATAACCATTTAATGGACGGCATTTTCCAAACTTCATTAAAGACTGCCTCTTTGGACCAATAAAGTCATAAGATTAAATAAAAAATTAATTTACTATAAAAAATAAAGGTATCCCGTTTTATGAAAAATATTGAGACCTTAAGAAAGCGCTTGCTCTATCAAAGTCAGCATCGAGGCATACGAGAGATGGACTTGCTTTTAGGAGGATTTGCTCACTCCTTTATAAGAGATATGGGCTTAATAGAGCTTCAGCAGTTTAAGGATCTTCTCGCTCTTCCTGATCAAGATCTTTGTCGATGGCTATTTGAACAACAGCCTCTCCCTCCCCAGATTTCCTTTAAACTAGGCGAGAGAATTAAAGCGTTTAGCCAAACGCTTACCAAACACATTTAGCCTTCCTTCATAAGGGAAGACAGGACCTGATCAATCCTTTGATGATAGGCATTAATCCATGCCCTTTCCTTTTCAGTCAAAAGGGAATCTTCAATTAACTTTAAATCAAAGGGCACAAGAGTAAGGGTTTCAAATCCGAGAAAGCCTTTAAAATCAGAAAGCTCAACGACCTTCACTAAACTTTCAATACGAATCCCATAGGCCCCTTCCTGATAATAACCAGGCTCATTAGAGAGAACCATGCCAGGCATTAAGGGAACAAAAGCCCCTCTTTTTGCAATACTTTGAGGTCCTTCATGAACACTAAGATAACTTCCCACGCCGTGGCCTGTCCCATGATCATAATCACATCCAATATCCCATAAAAATTGCCGAGCTAAAACATCTAACTGGGCTCCTGTGGTTCCCTGGGGGAAGTGAGCTGTGGCAAGGGCAAGATGACCTTTAAGAACGCGAGTATAGCGATCTTTTTGCTCAGGTGTTGGCTCTCCACAAGCTACCGTACGCGTCACATCCGTCGTGCCTGTCAAATATTGGCCACCGGAATCAAGCAGGTAGAGTCCTTCTTGCGTTAAAGGAAGACTAGAACCCGACGTCACTTGATAATGGATAATGGCTCCATGAGAGCCAAATCCAGAGATTGTCCCAAAACTTAGATCTTGGAAGTGCTCCCCTTCTTTGCGAAATTCATATAATTTTTGAGCAGCAGAAAGTTCCGTTGTTTCACCTTGCAAAGGCTGTTTCTCTAGCCATTTAAGAAACCGACACACCGCCAAACCATCTTGAACATGGGCTTGTGCAGCCCCTTGAAGTTCAATCTCATTTTTAACGGCCTTTGGCAAAAGACAGGGATCTCTTTCTCTGCTGAGGAGCACTCCCGTTTTTTCGAGAGTTTGAAGGATAGCAATAGGGGCTGTTTGCGGATCTAGTTGACAAGTGCCTTCGACATTTTTCAAATGGTCAAGCAGCCGATGAATGTCGATGGCTCGCCCATTCCCTTGTTGAAGATGATTGAAGACTTCACCATTTATTTTATTAAGATCAACGAAAAAATCGTAAGAACCATCTTTATGTAGCAAACACACACTTTGAACAACAGGGGTGTGTGGCACATCACGACTTCTAACATTTAGGAGCCATGCTATGGAATCACACGCTGTGATCAAAACATGATCAGCTTTAAGACTCGCACCTATTCGACGGCGTTTGCTCTCATCACTTTCTCCGGCATATTTCAAAGGATAAAGGCGAATAAAGTCTTGCGGAGGATTCGGCCGATTAATCCATAAGTTATCAATGGGATTTGCGGATAAGGGAACAAGTGATCGATGATAAGGTTGCAATTGAGTTTCTGTAAAAAGCCATGGATCGTAGCCAATTTTTTCGTCAGGCAAAAGGTTCTTTGAGATCCACTCAGAGGGAGTGCACTGAGTCATATTGTAAAGTTCATAAAATTCTGGGAGCTCTTCTTTAGCTTGTAATGTATACCGTCCATCGGTAAAGAAAACTGCCTTCTTCTGAGTGAGGACGACAAAACCAGCTGATCCCGTAAAACCCGTTAACCATCTTAATCTTTCGGAATGGGGAGCAATATACTCCCCTTGAAATTCATCTGTCCGTGGAATTAAGAGAGCAGAAAGCTCTTCTTTTTCCATAAAAATTCGAAGAGCTTTGACTTTATCCATGACTGTCTTTTCGTAAGATGAGTGTTGACCAATCACCAATAAAAAGCTGATCGACAAATTTTGCCCCCACACTTCTATAGGAGTCAATCACATCTTCGGCTTGACGATTCAAAAGACCTGCAAGAACAACATAGCCGGCGGGCGCTAGAGCTTGGATCATACGACTTGCCATTTGACAGAGAGGACCGGCAAGAATATTGGCCGTAATAATATCAAAAGTTCTGTTATTAATGGCAGAAAATCCTTCACTGACTTGAGCTTGGACAAAAGCATCTAAATGATTCATCTTCGCATTTTCTTGAGTGACGCGCACAGCCTCAGGATCATTATCGCAAGCTAAAATCGGAACTCTCCATAACGACGCCATCCCTAGAGCCAAAATTCCAGATCCACACCCCATATCTAAAGGATGGCAAAAAGTCTGCTCCTTTGAAAGGAAGGTGAGCGCTTTGAGACATCCTTCCGTAGATTCATGCTGACCAGAACCAAAGGCTGTTGCGGCATCAATACATAACGGAAAAAGATCTTGGGGCAGTGGATCTTGAATGTGTGATCCATAAATATAAAATTGTCCAATGGTAAGAGGAGAAAAATCCCGATAAACAGCTGCAACCCAATCTTCTTCGGGAAGAAGGCCCGCTGTTAGGGTGGGAATGGAATGACCCCTCTGTTTAAAAAAGGATGAAACTTTCGCCATGATGGAAGTTTCCTGGGGGAACTCATAAATCGCTTGAAACGTCCAGTTTTCAGGTTCTTTTTCATACCAACATGAAGAAAGTGCTTCTTCCTCTACATAAGAAGAAAGATCGTCTGCTAAACTGACATCAAAAGGGCATTCTAATTGACCTAACTTCATTCAGCTTTCTCCACAAAATTTTTCATTACTTTCTTGATACCCGTATGATCGAAATCAATTTCAAGTTTATCTCCTTCTAAAGCAATGACAAGTCCATAGCCAAATTTTATATGAAAAACGCGCTGCTGAATTTGAAAATCTTTTTTCTTTAAAGGTGGAGGGGGAGCCTCAGAAGCGCGCTGTTGAGGCATAGGCGAACGACGAATAAAGGGATGGGTCAGCCCCCCAACATTTGTACGCTCTGTGTGGTCTAAAGGAAGTTCATCAATAAACCGAGAAGGAAGGCTTGACTGCCATTGATTGTGCACCCGTCGATTAGCAGCAAAAGTAATAATCGCCTGTTTTCGCGCGCGCGTGAGACCTACATAGGCTAACCGTCTTTCTTCTTCAAGACTAGCACTCCCTCCTTCACCCAAGGCACGGGGATGAGGAAAGAGTCCTTCTTCCCATCCCGCAAGAAATACGGTATCAAATTCCAGACCCTTAGCACTATGGAGAGTCATAATATTGACCATTTCAGCTCCCATACCCGCGGCATTTTCCATGACTAGGCTAACATGCTCTAAGAAAGTCGGTAAACTTTCAAATTCATCAATGGCATTTACAAACTCTTTCAAGTTTTCCAAACGTCCCGGCGCTTCAGGCGATTTATCTGTTTGCCACATGGCCGTATACCCTGACTCATCCAAAATAATTCGTGCGAGTTCACCATGGGGGGTTGTCTCTAATTGCTTACGCCAGCGGCCAATATCAAAAAGAATTCCTTCTAAAGCTGTTTTTGCTTTTCCTCTTAACTCGTCTGTTTCCATAAGACGAAGAGTGGCTTCCGTAAGAGAAATTTCTTCATAACGAGCATATTGATGGAGAGTTTGCAGCGTACTCGTTCCAATTCCTCGTTTAGGTGTGTTAACAATGCGTTCAAAAGCAAGGCTATCGTTAGGTTGGACAACAATGCGCATATAAGCAAGAGCATCGCGAATCTCGAGCCGCTCATAAAAACGCGGACCTCCAATAACCCGGTAAGGCACACCAAGCGTAATAAAACGCTCTTCAAATTCCCGTGTTTGAAATCCTGCACGCACAAGGATGGCTATTTCATTGAGAGACTGATTTTTACGTTGGAGAGTTTCCACTTCATCACCTACAAAACGAGCTTCTTCTTCCCCATCCCATAGTCCTTGAACACGAACTTTTTCTCCCCCCGCCTGTTCGGTCCATAGGGTCTTTCCAAACCGACTCGCATTTTGGGCAATAAGGCAAGACGCAGCTCCTAAGATATGCGCATTTGAGCGATAATTTTGCTCAAGGCGAATAATTATAGCTCCTGGGAAATCCTTTTCAAAACGAAGGATATTGCCAACTTCGGCTCCCCTCCATCGATAGATGGATTGATCATCATCACCCACACAGCAGATATTCCCAGATCCTTGTGCTAAAAGCCGAAGCCAAAGATATTGAGCCACATTTGTATCTTGATATTCATCCACAAGGAGATAACGAAACTGGGTGGTGTATTGAGCCAAAACATCTGAATGTTCCATAAAGAGTTTTAAACACAAAAGAATCAAATCACCAAAATCAACGGCATTAAGAACTTTAAGGCGATTTTGATAAAGGCCATAAACGTGAAGAGCTGCCTTTTCAAAATCTGAACCTGGAGCCGAAACTTTCTCTGGCATAAGAGCGCGATCTTTCCACCGACTAATAATAGAGGCCAAAACACGGGGTGGAAATTTTTTCTCATCAATTTCTTCAGCCTTAATAATTTGTTTAATAAGGCGCAGCTGATCATCTGCATCTAAAATTGTGAAAGAACTTTGAAGATGCAAAAGTTCTGCATGACGTCTTAATATACGCACACAGACCGAATGAAAGGTCCCTAACCATAAACCTTCGGCAGGACCCCCAACAAGACTTGCCACCCTTTCTCGCATTCCCTGCGCAGCTTTATTGGTAAAAGTCACAGCTAAAACTTGTGAAGGCCAAGCCTTACGACTCAAAAGAATAGCCGCTAATCGTGTTGTAAGAACACGAGTTTTTCCTGTGCCTGCTCCTGCTAAGACAAGGAGAGGTCCCTCCGTTATCTCAATAGCTTGTCTCTGAGCAGGATTCAAAGAATTCACTTGCTCAATAAATACAGAATTTATATTTTCACGGCCCTCTAAGGACATATTAGTTGTTTGTGCAAGTGTCATTATAGGGGTTATATCATGGTCTTCAGAGCAATTGAATACAAATAAACTTATTCAAAACTGTGGGACCATTAATACGCTTTAAGCAAAAGCAGGTTGTTCATCAAGAATCTGTGTTGATAGTTTTTCAGAAAACATCATAAGTCCATAGCTGATTCCTGAGATAAAAAGACCTATAAACCAGGCATAATGATAAAAAGGAACAAAATACTCAAATATTGAATCAGGGCTACAGACTTTTATCTGCACAAGAAATCCTGGAATATTGGGAAGGATCCCCAGAATAAGAGCGACAATGGCTTTAAAGTTATAACCGCCAAAATAATGATAAACTCCATCACGTTGATAGAGCGCTTCTAGATTTAAGACTGTGCGACGAATCACAAAATAATCGACAAGAATGATTCCCGCAATAGGGCCAAGCAACGCAGAATATCCAATAAGCCAAGTAAAAATATAGCCCGTTGGATCTGCGAGAAGTTTCCAAGGCATCATGACAATTCCCAAAATACCTGTGATAAGCCCTCCTCTTCTGAAATTAATATGTTTCGGAGAAAAATTGGAAAAGTCGTTAGCAGGGCTTACAACATTGGCAGCAACATTCGTCGTAAGTGTGGCCATTAAAATAGTAATGACAGAAACTATAACAATTATGGGATTATCGAATTTCTGAATAAGCACGATGGGATCCCAGATAGCTTCCCCATAAATAGCCAGCGTAGAACTGGTAACAGTAACACCAATAAAAGCAAAAAAAGTCATTGTGGTTGGCAAGCCAAACATTTGTCCTAGAGCCTGAGCACGTTGATTTTTCGCGTAACGCGTAAAATCAGGAATGTTAAGACTTAAAGTTGCCCAAAACCCGATAATACTTGTTAAGGCTGGAAAGAAAAATTGATAAAACGACGAAGTTGTCTGAAATTGAGAGGTTGTTTGAAAGACCTTGGTAATCCCTTCAGCATTCATATAAGCCCAGTAAAGCAGGGCGATTCCTCCCAAAATTAAGAATGGGGCACAAAATGTTTCAAGCCATTTAATGGAATTAACTCCCTGCCAAACAAAAAATAGGTTTATGAACCAGAAAATCATAAAACAAACAAAAGGGATAAGACCAACCCCCAGCACTTCACCTGTGAAAGTTCCTGCCTCGGGCCACAATTGTAGCACAAGAGTATAAATGGCAGTCCCCCCTATCCATGTTTGAATTCCAAACCAACCGCAAGCGACTAGTGCTCTTAATAAGGCTGGAATATTCGATCCCAAAATGCCAAAGCTTGCCCGAGCCAAAACAGGATAAGGAATGCCATATTTCACTCCTGCATGCCCATTAAGAATCATAGGAACTAAGACAATGAGATTTCCTAAAAATATAGTAAAAAGAGCCTGTAGCCAATTCATACCTCCCTCAATAAGAGAAGAGGCCATCATATACGTTGGAATCTGTACAGACATTCCAACCCAAAGGGTAAAAAAGTTAAAACTTGTCCAGTTTTTTTGTTTTTCTGTAACAGGAGCTAGGTCTTCATTCGTGAGAATTTTATCCATATTAAAAAAGACTCCTAAATTAAATTCTTGCTTTTTAATATAATTTTGAGCAAATGTCGAAATGTTTTTTGTTATTGAAGAGAATAGAAGGTTTCAATTGAATAAAATCTATTAAGGCATTATTTCTAATATCTTCATAAATTAAATTGATCTATTGAGAAATCACCCTTGGTTTTCACATGAATACTGTGACTTGCCCTTCATCGTACTGTTACAACGCAGATAACATCATTTCTGAAATCTCTTATTCTTAATCATACAGATTTTAAATGATAATATTTGATGTAATTTCCATATAAACCCCCTACACAAAAGGGTGGATGTTTATAGACAAATCCCTGACCCCACTTGGATTCAACGAGGTTAGGAAAAACATAAACGCCATAATGGACAGGATGAGTGAAAAGAGTATCGTAATAACAAACAAGATCTCCTTCTTTAGGTTCTATGGTAACTGTAAAGTATCCTTCTATCCAATCGTTATCTGGGAGAATGGGCATAAAACTCGGAGGGCTATAGGTTTTAAAGATTGCTCCAAAGGCATAGTCATAACAAAATCCTATAAAACGTATAGACTCCACTGACTGTATGGCAGGGATTTTATGGACAAGGCTGTGACCAAATGTTTGATCTATTTCTTTTCTAATTCTTATGTTTTCCTCAGATTCATCAAACTCAAAATATGAATCATCTCGCAGAGTGCACATGGAATGAGAAATAAGACGTTCTTCTTTGGATCTCACGAGAGAGACAGGTTGCTTTGTAAGACGATAAAATTGAACCATATCACCATAAGAATCAGGAGTAAAAAAAAATATCATGTTGAAAAATAAAAGGAGTAGAGGGTCCCCATTTTGATTCAACCGTTCCTCCATAAGGAGAATTCCAATTAGGCTTACTTCTTCTATAAATGCCAACATGCTGAACATTTATTGCATTTGGATAGAGGACAAGATCCCCATCTTCTGGCATCTGCGTACACTCAAAATATTGATTGACGAGATAATCAACACCGTAAGCCCAACATTGGGCTTGAATCTCTTGCATGGAAATTCCCGAGACTTGTTCCAATTGTTCACCAAAAACACTTAGCACATATTGAGAGCTGTCTAGGCGCGCATCTTCATCTTTCAATTCTTTAAAAAACCACCTCCTCGTCTTAATGTCGGACTGCAGCCAAACGGTCGCCCATCACGTAAGCACAAAGGCGTAAAGCTATACTCCTCGCCAATACTCTTGAATCCGGCGAAAGATGCCTTTGATACCTCTACTCTTAAATCCATAGGCCCAAAGGGTGCATATAGTCTTGAATATGTTTCTTGCCCATCCTTTGCAGAACTTTTTCGATAGATTTGTTTTCCACCCATCGTTCCCAGAAAATCATCAAACTCAAATGCTTGTGCTGGGCAAATACCAGAAAATAAAAACCAAAAGCAAAAAATAGCTTCTAAATATATTTTACGCATCTCTAAAACTCTATTAAATTATGTTCACATAAATTTATGTAATAAATTTTTTAATTTTTCAATTATTGTTTAATATTTGTAGATAAAAAATATTTAATTTCTTATTCTCCCTTGCTATTTGAGTCTAGCTCTATCAAAATTCTTAAAAATATCGATCTAGTTTTTGGAAGACATTACAAACCCTGGTCAAGAGAAGTTGTTAAGAATTTACTTTTTAAAGTCCTTTTCAAAAACTCAAAAACCTTTTACTCTTTTAAAAAAATTCATAACAAGGAACAGTACTTTATGGCCTTTACCCTTCCCTCCCTTCCTTACAAGGAAGATGCCCTTGAACCCCATCTATCCGCACGCACCCTTAGTTTTCACTATGGGAAACACCATCAAGCCTATGTGACTAATTTAAACAATCTTATTGCAGGCACAGATCTGGAAGAAAAATCCTTAGAGGAAATTATTCGTCTTTCAGCCCATAGTTCTGAAAAAGCAGGCATTTTTAATAACGCTGCCCAAGTTTGGAATCATACGTTTTACTGGCACTCCATGCAACCCAACGGAGGGGGCGAGCCAAAAGGATCTCTTAAACAAAGAATAATAAAGGACTTTGGTAGTTTTGAGGAGTTCGTGAAGCAGTTTAAACAAGCAGGGGCCAGTCAATTTGGCAGTGGTTGGGCTTGGCTTGTTCTCGAGAAAGATAACAGTTTGAAGGTCATTAAAACAGCCAACGCGGATCTTCCTCTTGTTCATGGCCAAAAAGCGCTGCTGACGTGTGATGTTTGGGAGCATGCTTACTATCTTGACTACCAAAATCGTCGGCCTGACTACATCGATATTTTCTTAAACAATCTTGCAAACTGGGCTTTTGCTCAGCAAAATTTTGAAGGATAAGTTAAAAGAAGGATCATGAGGACTTCTGTAAAAGAGGGTTGAGAAATTTTCTCATGAACTCTTAAGGTTGCTTCATGAAAAGTATTTATCCCCCTGAAGTGGATGCTCGTAATAAGACTTCATGAGAGGACCCTACATAACCTTCCCAATCCCCTAAGAACTTGATTGTTCTCTTAGCTTTTGCCAATAGGTTAGCCGTTTTTGAATTTCACGTTCAAAACCACGCTCAACAGGCTTATAGTATGTTTTACGCCCCATGTTTTCCGGAAAATAATCTTGACCCGAAAAACCGCTCGCTGTTTCATGATCATAGACATAGCCTTTGCCATATCCTTCTTTCTTCATGAAATCAGTTGGCGCATTCAGGATATGTTTTGGCGGCATCAGAGATCCTGACGAACGGACTTCTTTTTGCACTTGAGCATAAGCACGATACAAGGCATTCGATTTTGGCGCCGTCGCCAAATAGATGAGTGCTTGCGCCAATGCAAGCTCTCCCTCAGGCGACCCTAGTCTTTCATAGGCTTGAACTCCTGCTAAAGCTTGAATAAGGGCTTGAGGATCTGCAAGCCCAATGTCTTCTGAAGCAAAACGAATCATTCTTCTCCCTATAAAAAGAGGGTCCTCTCCTCCTGCAAGCATGCGCGCAAACCAATACAAAGCCGCATCTGGATCAGATCCTCGCAGGGACTTATGCAAGGCACTAATCAGATTATAGTGACCCTCCTGCGCCTTATCATAAAGAGGAGCTCGTCTTGTCACGAGCTCAATAAGTTCAGGGATTCCCAATGGTTCAGACGGCGTTTCCTCTTCAATCATTTCCACAAGGTTCAAAAGGGCGCGGCCATCTCCATCAGCAAATTCAAGAAGAAGGTCTTTTGCTTCAGGTTTTAAGGGCAGCCCTTTTTCTGATGCCTTTTCTGCACGTTTTAAGATTTCTTCTAAATCTTCAGGAGAGAGGCGATGAAGAGTAAACACCTGACACCGAGATAATAAGGCTCCATTAAGTTCAAAGGAGGGATTTTCTGTTGTCGCTCCCACGAGCGTAATCACTCCCTTTTCCACATAGGGCAAAAAACTGTCTTGTTGAGAGCGGTTGAACCGATGAATCTCATCAACAAAGAGAAGAGTCGACTTACCCTCCTCAAATATGTTTTGAGCCCCTTCAAATATTTTCCGTAGATCCGCCACGCCAGAAAAAATGGCAGAAAGAGAGACAAAAGGAACATCACATGATTTTGCAAGGATCGTCGCAAGGGTTGTCTTGCCCGTTCCTGGAGGGCCACAAAAAATCATCGACGAGAGCCGGCCTTTTTCAAGCATACGAGATAAAGGTTTTCCTGACCCAATGAGATGACGCTGCCCCACAACTTCACTTAAAGTTTGAGGGCGCAAACGTTCAGCAAGAGGCCTTGGGTTTTTTGACACTATTGACTCATCTGTAATGTAAAAATGTTTTCACCACGACGAAAAACAAAGAGCCAACGGCGATCCGTATTTTGCAGCAAAGTCAGCACATCTTCCTTTGTTTTAACAGCTTTCTTATTAATCGATTCAAGAACATCACCAGGTTGAATTCCAAGTCGTGATATTGGACCTGTACTTGAAATTTCCGTAATGACAACGCCTTGTGTCATAGGACTCAATCCTATTTCAAGGGCAAGAGCAGGAGAAAGGTTGCGAATTTTAGCCCCATAGAGGGGATTATTTGCTTCAATAGTTAGCGACGTCGC
>JAKBAL010000405.1 GCA_021809225.1 Pseudomonadota bacterium
CCTTAAGGCCGCAGAACAGGCCTATAAGATAGGAAAATTCCCCTTTTTGGCTAATAGCCGTGCTAAAACCATGGGAGATACGACAGGATTTGTGAAAATCCTTGCCGACCCTTTGACGGATGTTGTCTTGGGCGTCCATATCATTGGCCCTGACGCGGGAACCTTAATTGCTGAAGCAGCACTTGCCATGGAGTTTTCGGCTTCTTCGGAAGATATCGCACGGACGTGTCATGCCCATCCGACTTTGAATGAAGCTGTAAAAGAGGCTGCCATGGCTGTGGAGGGGAGAGCCATTCATATTTAAAACGTGCACAAAACATTAAAAACACGATGATGTGCGACTTATACTACTGCGACTTATACTACTCATATTCGTCTATTTTTGGTTTTGATGGGTGCGAAGGTTTTTGTATGAACCCTTTTATCTCATCTCATAAATATGATACCATCAAGGTATAAACGAACAGAAGAGGTCGTAAAATGAATACCCACTATATCATCGGACTCATAGCCTATGTCCTTGTCATCATTGGTGCTCTAAACTGGGGCATGGTCGGCGTATTTAATCTTGATGTTATTGCACGTCTTTTTGGCCCAGGCAGTTTAGGGGCTAAAATTATCTATATCCTTATAGGGGTTGCCGCGATCGTGATGCTCGTGATGGTGTAGATCTTTTTCTACATTTTTGTTTCTGATATTAGAAATAGAGATGGTCGGGGAGGGTTATTTAAAACCCCAAGTTGCACTTATTTTTATTATTCTTACTGCCCCTTCGACCTCCCCGTGAGTTTCTTGTACGTCAATTTTAGCAAAAAGTCAAGAATCTCTAAATTCTAAAATATCTTATAAGCGCATAATACAGGTCGGTAAATCATTAACAAATAAGGCCTAATACTTGGCGCAGCGTATTGACTTTAGGGAGCTCTCTTATTTTTTTGTCTCTTGAAGATGACCTTCATGAAGAGTCAGGATGCGGTCCATCCGTTGAGCAAGGTCTACATTATGAGTTGCGATCAGGGCAGCAAGATTTTCTTGGCGCACAAGTTGAATGAGTTTTTCAAATACGAAGGCTGCCGTATGCTCATCCAGGTTTCCTGTAGGCTCATCCGCAAGAAGGATTTTAGGTCGATTGGCTAAGGCTCTGATAATAGCTACTCGTTGTTGTTCTCCTCCTGAAAGACGGGCAGGGCGGTGGGTAGCTCTTTCTAAAAGGCCAACTGTTTGAAGCAAGTCTCGAGCGTGCTTCTGAGCACCGGAATAGGACTTCCCCATAATCATTTGTGGTAGAATAATGTTCTCTTCTGCATCAAATTCGGGCAAGAGATGATGAAATTGGTAAACAAATCCGATGACTTCTCGGCGAATCTGTGTGCGGCCACTATCATTTAAGTGAGCGCACTCCTTTCCATCAATAGTGATGTCTCCTCCATCAGCCTTTTCAAGGAGTCCCGCTGTTTGAAGAAGAGTTGATTTTCCAGATCCAGAAGGACCTACAAGGGCTACGATTTCACCTGGATAAAGTTCAAGGTTAATCCCCCGTAAGATATGAAGCGTTTCAGGGCCTTGATGGAAGGTACGCTCTAAAGCTTTTAAAGAGAGAACAGGGTTACTCATAGCGAAGGGCCTCCACTGGATCCAGGCGAGAGGCGCGCCAGGAAGGGTATAAGCTCGCCAAAAAAGTTAAAAGAAGGGCAATGGCCACAACCAAGATGACTTCATTGGGGTCAACTCGAGCAGGAAGTCTGGAAAGGAAATAAATCTCTGCACTAAAAAGTTCTGTTCCCGAGAGGGATTCAATGAGCTTGCGAATGGAATCTATGTTCCAAGAGAATAAAAGGCCAAAAGTCGCTCCCACCAAAGCTCCCATAACTCCGATAGAAGATCCAGCGATAAAAAAGACACGCATCATCATGCCCTGAGTTGCCCCCATCGTCCGCAAAATCGCGATATCGCGTCCTTTATCTTTAACCAACATAATGAGTGTTGAAATGACATTAAAAGAGGCCACGAGAATAATAAGAGTGAGAATGATAAACATCACATTGCGTTCAACCTTGATGGTGCTAAAAAATTCCTTGTTAGCTTGCTGCCAATCAAAAAGCCGCACATTTTTTCCTTGAAGGATGGGTAAGAGCTCATCTTTATACGGGGAGATGTTTTCAGGATTTTCTGTAAATACCTCTATGCCAGTAACACCATTGCCTAACTGGAAAAACTTTTGGGCGGAGTCTAAAGGAATAAAGATATAGCTTGTATCATATTGGATCATGCCTGCATCAAAAACGGCGGCAATTTCGAAAGTGCGCGTGCGGGGCATGGTCCCAAAAGCTGTTGCATTTCCTTCTGGAGCAACAAGAGTAATTTTATCTCCCAAAATGAGACCCAACTTTTCTGCAAGGCGTTTGCCTATAATAGCTGCGTTAGGTCTGTCGAAAAGACTCATTCGACCCATCACGAGATTGTCTGAAATTGTCTTGCGGGCTGCAAGGTCAATGGGGCGCATTCCGTGAACCAGGGCACCGGTTGCATTTCCGTGAGCCGTTGCCATGACTTGGTTTTCTATAATGGGATTGGCACCTATGATGCCGGGAAGCTTTTTGACTTCTTCCGTCATCCCTTCGAAGTCGGGGAGGGAGCCCGTATTGCTGTAAATGGCTAGATGACCATTCATACCAATAATGCGTTCCAACAATTCATGACGAAAGCCATTCATGACGGACATCACAATAATCAAAGCCGCAACGCCCAAGGCAATTCCGAGGAAGGAAAACCAAGCTGTGACAGAAATAAACCCTTCCTGCCTCCGTGCTCTTAAGTACCTGAACGCAACAAATCTTTCAAAGGCTGAAAACACACTTTATCCTCTCT
>JAKBAL010000406.1 GCA_021809225.1 Pseudomonadota bacterium
CTGGTGCCAAGGCTGAAAGGGGGTTGAGGGATACTTCAGGATTATCAAAAGAACCCTTGACTGAGTAAGCAATTCCAAAGAGACCTTCGCCTTCTCCCCCATTAAGGAGGGGACCAATAAGAGGAATGTTACTTAAGATTGAGTTAAGAAACCGAGCAGGAATAATATTCCCTTTCAAAGCAAAGATGCGGTTTTTTCGATCCAGCTTTCCTTCAACTGTAAATCCTAAGGAGAGGCTTTTTCCAACCCCTTTCTTAACGACAATAAGATCTTCGCTGAATTCGAAAGCGGATTCGAATCGATCCATGGACAGAGTTTGTTTCTCAGAAAACAAGTTAACAATCCCCATGGGTGAGAGCAGAGCGGCAAACCTGGCCAAAAGAGGAACTTCATGAGCATCAAATTGTTTCAGTTTAAAAATACCTTTATAAGGTCCGATGCCTTCCCGTTTAGCTTTAATGGTAATATACCCTCTCCGAATTTCATCATAAATACTGAGGTTTTTTAAGAATTTACCTGCATCATTGGCGCGAACCTCAAGAGTTTGAGTATTATTAGGGCCTGGGTTAATATCAAATAAAATCCCACCAGAAACTTGAGCCATATCCCCCTTGTTAACAGTGCCCTTGCCAGCCTTAGCCCTGAGATGAACTTCTTTCCAATTTTTGTCATTTTTATGTAAAAAAAGGTGAGCAGAGGCCTTTACGTTTTCAAAAATTTTCCCCTCACCCAAGCGTAATTGTTCGACATCACCAAATAATTTAACATCTGTCGGAGGATGATCTGTTTCACTTCCTTCTTGATCAACATAGTTAAGGAACTTTTCCAAATCAACGCTCTGACCTTTAAAAGAAACTTGGTAAACATCTGGAGATGGATTCTGGAGGGTAACTTGCGTTAGAGTATGAGGCCCTCTGAATTCAGAAAGATGAATGGTTTGCCAGTTCTTTTGAGGTCCAAAGTGAACTTCACCCTGAAGGGAATAAGTATTGGATATCATCTGAAGATTCATCATCTTTGAGAGATGACCTTCCTCAAAAAGGAGAACAAAGGAAAGATGAGCATGCTCTCCTGGCTCTTTCTCCCACTCGAGAGGAGCAAATGAAAAAGTGGAAGGTGTCGTATCCAAATCTACCCTTAGACGGCTCTTCTTATCCTTATCAAGAGCATAAGTGAGGTTTGTTTCGGTCGGGCCATACGCATACTCTAGATAATCAAATCCGAAGCGCCTAAAATCTTCAAAAGAAGCCCTTGTCAGTACGTTAATTTGAAGTTCTAGGGGGTCATCCTTTTTAAAAAAGTGTTCATAAGTAAGGGTTGAGGGAAGCTGATTCAAGATTCCTTTCCCTTGAATTATCATTTTATCTTGAGTCAGGTTGAGAGAGAAATCTCCTTGAGTCAGCTGGGCATTAAGTTCATTCATAATGTTTCGTTCAAGCTCTACCTTCTTAAATTCTCCTTTAGCTGCAATTTTAACATCCTTAAACTGAAGATCCATCAAAAGAGGGAAGTCAACACGGAGAGTCACGTTCCCTTCTCCTTTCGCCTTTTTGGGATCAATTCCTCCATATGAGGCATACTCGAGCGGTTTATGATTAATGACGTCAAGAATGTCAGCAAGAGGTCCCTTCGCCTTAACTTCTAAGCTAAGGGCTTCCTTATCCGTATCCAGACCTGAAATGAGAACCTGTCCTTCTTGAACCTTGACGTTCTCAACCGTTCCAGAAAGAATTTTAATATCAAAACCTTTCTGATCAAATATTGCATGGGCAACTACATTTTCAGCAGGAGGCAACCCCTCTAAATAAGTAATCTCAACTTCTTTTCCTTGAAGGGCTCCTTTAAGGTCATCGACAGAAAATCCTTCTTCTCCGCCATGCCCTTTGAGAGAAAATGTGGCTTCCGTTAAAGTTCCCTTTCGTAGATTTTTAACCAACCATTCTCGGGCCGAGATGGCGAGGCCTTCAGGCCAGAGAGCAGGAAGGTGATCTAAGAAGAGGTCTTCAATCTTGCCTTGAAGGGTGAGCGTTTGTCCTGGCCCCATGAGCTTTGTCAGAAGAAGGGGAGCAGAAGATTCAAGATGCCCCGAAAGATCTAAAAGCATCTCATCAGACAGAAGAGAGGCTTTCTTAATTTCAAGTTTATTAGGTAATAACGAAAAGGAAAGATTACCTGAAGTAATCGGAAGAGAGAGAAACTTGGCTAAGGATAAATCCAACTCTCCTTTCCCTAAATCAACATCACCGTTCCCTTCAATGATTTGAAGTGTCTCAGGAACAAAAGCAAGATGGATTTTGCCCTTAAGAGGGATATCCCAACACTGAAAAAAATTGAAAAGATCATCAGCACTCGTGATTTCAGAATGAGGAGAACATAGGGTGAGTCCGTTTTTTTCAAACAACGTCTTGAAAGAGATATGGTGAAAATCAGCCGTTAAATCAAAGCGGGCAGAACCTAACTGATGATTAAGCTGCAATGCCAAAGTCCCCTTCCCTTGTTGGGGCTTTAGTATGAGATCTGTTCGAAATCCCTTTGTCTGACGCTTTAAAATGAAAGTAGCTTTAGGAAGCTCCCACGTTTTGTCCTCTTTCTCATCCTTTAAAAGGACATGCGCATCAATGATCGCAACTTTATTCAAATCATTCAGTTTTCCGAGAACGGGATTAGATCCTCCAAATGCGAGGAAGGGTGTTAGGTCTGCAAAAGAAAATTCCTGAGTCGGCGCTGACTCCCCAAACCCAAGAGAAAACTCTCCTTTTTCATCCTTCTCGAGAAGGATGTGGGGGTGGTAAATGCGCAGTTGTTTTAAAGAAGCTTCTCCAAGCAAAAGACGGTAAAGCCTTAAGGAA
>JAKBAL010000407.1 GCA_021809225.1 Pseudomonadota bacterium
ACCGCGAAAGCCAAGTGCGACCCTGGTAGGCCAAATAACGCTGGCAAGCATTGCGGCATAAAACAAAACTGCCGCCATGCACACCGCCATAAACGTAAGCAGCAGAATAAAAAGAAGCTTTTTGGGCTGTTCTAGTTGAAAGGCCAGGGAAATTGCATTCTTAAAGTCTTTCTTCCACAGTAAATTGTCTAGTTTTTGTGAAGTTTCAATCATTTGGTTTTCTTTTTGTATTTCTTCGAGGCGCTTTTCTTCGGTGATGTTTCTCCACACTTTGATCTGGGCATCTGCTCCTCCAGTGTACATTTGGGAGAAATCTGGAGTGTGGGAAAGAGCCCAGATTTTGTCAGTGTGTTCATCGTAGGTGGCAATGCACTCAGAATTTTTGACATTCCAGATTTTGACTAGTCCATCAGAGCTGATTGAAACTAATTGGGCTCCAGGTGGTTTTCCAATGAATGAAACTTTCAAAATACTTGAAGTGTGGCCTTCCAGTGTTTTGACACACTGAAAAGAAGTAGGTGACCATATTTTGATGGTTTTGTCTGCTGAACAAGTAGCAATTAGCTGTTCTGTAGGGTGGAATTGGATGGAGGAAATTCCACGCTTGTGTCCACTCAGTGTTCCTCGCAATTTTCCCTCAAAGGACCAAATTTTGGCTGTTTTGTCCTGAGAACAAGAGGCAAAAATTTGGTCATTTGGAGCAACAGCCAAGGAATTGATGTCTTTTTCGTGGCCTTTGATTGTGAATGTAGCAACTGCCTTTTCACCGTCCCATTTCCACGCTTTAATTGTCTTGTCTTCACTTGCTGACAGGAAAACTAATCCTTCCAAGTTCTTTTTGCAAAAAGCAACTGCTCCGACTGCTTCTGTGTGGCCTTGGCAGGTGAAAACCAATTCAAAAGTAGGAGAATCAGCCTTACGCCTCCAAAGTCTTACAGTGTGATCTTTAGCACCGGAAACAATGAAGCTTTCTTCTTGGAAGGTTGCTGCATCAAGACAAAGAACAATTGCAGTGTGGCCTTTCAGTTCTTGAGAATCAAAAAGTCTTGATCGATCGTAAACTTTGATTTTTTCATCGTTTGTTGCAACTACGAGGCTGGAATCCAGAACTGCAAGATCAGTGATTTCGCCTTTGTGGCCTTGAAGCGTAAAATTGCATTTGAGTGCAGGCAGAGAAAGTGATCTGATTGAATGTTCACTGGAAATGCTCAAAATACCAGATGAAAACAGGTGAATTTGCCCAATTGATTGGCCTTCTCTGGGAGATTCTTTGCAGATCAATTTGGATTTAGACAAGTTCCAAAGGGAAACAGCTCCACTGTCGCCTCCAATTGCAACAATTTTGTCCTCGCCTTCTCCAATGTCACCGGAAACAAAACTGCCTGCTTCTACTGCCTCAAAGACCATCAAAGACTTTGCAGCCTTGATTCCACCTTCAGAAGGCAATGTCCAAAGACCAACAACTTTGTCCCGTGAAAAAGAGGCAAAAGATTGCTTTTCATCGAGGGAAAAGGCCAAAGAAGTCACGATGGAAGAATGCGCATCAGCCTTACCAAGGCATTTCCCGCTTCTGTAGTCAAAGCAAAAAATTTTGCCTTCACTTGTGCCGCAAAAAAGCCTTGGATCTTGGGAAAATGGAATGGAAAGATGTGAAGCCAAAGAAGAAAATCCTTTGATGCTTGAAAGGCAAGATCCACACTCAACATCCCACACTCTCAGCGATCTATCACTGAATCCAACAACAAAAACTTCATTCTGCGCATCGAGACAACAGGCCAAAGGCGTTGATGAATGAGATTTCCAACTCTTGATCACCTCTTTGCTTTCCAAATCAAAGACCCACATTAAAGAACTTTTGGTAATGATGATCGCGATGGAGGCATCTTGGCTCACAGCAAATGTGGCAATAGAATCTCCCTCAGAAATCAAGAATCTTTCAGTGGATCCAGATTCAAGATCCGTCTCTACCAGTGAATCTTCTATCGCAGAATACATGAATTTGCCATTTCTCACTGCTACAACGCCACCGGTGTAGAAAGAGCCAACAGTGCGCTCGACAGTGTAAAAACTCATTGGCTTGAGAGGCTGGGGTTGTTTGGAAAAAGAGAGATTTTATTATTTAAAGATCTGGCAAAAGTTTTGCGAGGACCTCTTCTTCGTAGATCACACGAATAATCAGGGAACAAGAAGGGCATTCTGCTACATCTTCTCCATTCAATAGATCTTCCTACAAGGAAAATGAGAAAGGCATGATCTTACCTTTGAGATTAGAAATCGATCTCCACATGGGCAAGGATAGTGAAAACACTCTATTTCTGCATCGTATTTCATATCTTCTATTTCGATCTCATCATAAAATGATCCGTTGGACATGCGCTCAGGGGAAGGAGTGGTTGATTATGTTTTTTCTTGGGACCCTGGTTGTTCTTTCAATATTTAAAAGTACCCTGGCCAGCTTCCAGGGTAGGCTTCTCAAAACACGCCTGCGCAGTCTTTGCTTTGGACTCAGCACACGCAGCCAGAAAGAACGACCCCTGTCAAAAGCGCATAAAAATTAATTAATTTTGTGAATGCCGAGCATCAACAAAATGATTTCTACACCTGCACGCAGTCGCTACACTGAAGTCATCAAGCATTACGAACAGCTGGTTTCTGAGGGTAAATCCCAGGAGGTTTGGAGGGAAATAGCCAATTCATCCATTGATTGGGTTGTTCCCTTCAAGACTGTTCTTTCTGGATCATTTGAGAAGGGAAATTGCCAGTGGTTTCCCGATGGATATTTGAATGTTTGCTACAATTGTGTGGACAGACACGCTTTCAAAACTCCAAATAATTTGGCCTTGCTCTA
>JAKBAL010000408.1 GCA_021809225.1 Pseudomonadota bacterium
CATTGTTACTTTGTTCGTCCATGTCATCAAGCGAATCGAATCCAACGTCTCCCATCATAAAACTCTAGCTGAGGCTACTAGCATCTCCATCAGCTTTCAAAGCCTACTCACTGGGGAGTTTCTTCTGTCTCTTACTCGATGTCACTCCACTTTCAAGTTCTCCGAGGGCGTCTCTTTGGCTTGCATGTCTTTTGCCCAGGCTAACGGAGTTGTCAGATTGGTCTTATTCCAGGTTCAGTTTTGAAGATGAGTCTTCTGCATCAATCTTTGAAGCTAGATAATTTTTCAGCTAAGTTTTGTCATCTGCAAGATCTGCTTAGTCGTTTTTGGTAGGGGAGTCCGAACTTTTTTTCTCTTCCTGCTTTGCCTTGTCGTCTCTATTACCACCGTCTTTATCATCACCTCCTTCATCATGTTCAGAACTTTTAGGTTGAGCTTTGTAATCAGGTTGACTATGATGCGCGCCACCTTCACCACCGTCTCCTCCTTCATCATCGTCATCATCGCCATCAGCATCATCAGAGTCATCATCATGTTCAGGAGGCTCTTCCTCCTCTTCTTCACCTTCTTCATCGTCTTTCTCCTTTTCCTTCTTGTCCTTGTCTCCCACTTCGCCCTCTCCGCCAATATCTCTCTCATCGTTCCCTTCAAATGGTCGACTTGACCCTCTTTTTTCATAGCCTGAGTTGAAAGAGTCTTGACTTCGGTCATCGTCCTCTCTCTCAAACTCACACGAAAAGAGGTGAAATAAACGTTCTCTGTCTCCTTTGTCCTTAAAGAACCTAAAATTTGAAACTTAAAACATTACTGATGAATGATCCGTTTATAGATTTGACGAATTCCTCTAGTCACCCTTCTTCTAACATTTATCGTTCTTTTTTCTAATTTCTTCAATTCTTGTTCAACCTTTGTTTGACTTTGGATTAAAGTCTAAATCATGCCTTTTAGTTCGTTAGTCTAGCTGATGACGGTGTTTTCTTGGAGCCTGCTTGCTCTATCAAATCCGTTAAGCAAGTTCTGTTCTTGCTAAGCGATGACGTTTCTGATGCAGTTTTCCAACATGGTTTGATTTTACATTTGAGTTTGGTTGAAAAGAGCTTGTTGGAGGGAAAGTTGACAGTACTGTGGCCAATTGTATGCTTATAAAAAGTTTGGACCAAATTGAGACTATTGATTCGTAGAATTATCAGGCTAACTCATCAATGGCTAAGTTTAAGCGCCTAACTGTTAAGAAGTTTACTGCATTGGCATTTGCAGCCCTAAAGGTTGAGGAAGTCCTTACCCCATAACTTATTGAATATCTTGTTGTTGACTAGCATCAGGCTTCATGTTCTACTTTTTTTGGGGCTTGTTCTTTTTTTAGACTTTGCTGTCACTCTCTTGTTTGACGGGATCTTTTTTTGCTCTTCGTGTTCTTTAGGAAACTTAACTCAGACATTAAACAACTGCATCTTTCTCTACTTTCTTCAAAAGAGAGGATGATGATGAGTCATTGATTTTTGCGTCTAGTTCTTCCTCCAACTCATCATCAATTTCTGTTTGTGTCTCGCAGACACTTTTCACATCACCCTGCAATTTTCTGTTAGCTCTATACTATGGAACTTTAGCTTTAGTTTTATTGTAGAACGAAGTGATAACTTTCCCCAAATCATCAACTTCACCCAACCACTTGATGTCTGACTTTTGTGGCCCAACTTTACAAAAGGCATCTTTTAGGACTTCAGAACCGATCCTAGCTAGTTTACAGCTATTCAGACTGTTGAAGAGTTAAGCACTGATTGTCGCTGAGAATTGCCAATTCTTATCTTCATCGGCTGTGAACTTCATCTCCTTCAAGAACTTGATGTTGAAAATCTCAAGTTATCTAACACTGTTGACAAATATCTTAACTTCCGAATTGGGTAGAGTAGTATTCCCACTATGCATCAGAACGTTGATAAACAGATTACCATCTTAAGGCAAATCTGAGGATTTTAACACCACATTAGAGTTGTCGATTTAAAAGTTGAAAGAATCATCATCCTTCGATGGCCAAGCGAAAATACCTTTGACTCCAACATTTTAGTTTGGAGTAGACTTCTTGTTCATAAGCAGCAAGAGGAAGAAGACATCGTCTTTTTCAATGTGATGCTCGCTATGTTTTTGCAACAAACCTTAAAAGTTCGATGGGGTGTCGATGATATTATGTGGAGCTGCAATCTTTCTGACGCTGACGTAAGGTTTATCATCGTAGGGGGAAACGATCAATGAGGCAAGTCTCTAGAAAGTTTGATGGTCTTTTTCTAGAAACCTGAAGCCGGTGATGATGTTATCATTAGTTTGCCATTAGTGTACCAAATAGTAACGGAACAAGAAAGACAGAGCATCATTGTGAATTATCTCCTAGCTTAAAAAGTTCACGAAAATCATGCTCTCCTGGATGAGTGAATTAACTTTGAGACTTTTCTGATTTTTTAGATATGATAGACTCTTCATGTTTTCTTCTTGGTACAAAGTATTTTAACCAGCAAATCTTGATGGAACTCTGATGTGGAAAGGTTTGTCATCGTAAAGAGTAGCCTTCGAATACATTATATCATCTTAATCTTTTTAGAAATGCTTACAAAGGGCTCCCAAACTCAAGATAAACAACTCCTTGACAGAATATGTTTTCTCTTCATCAATTTTCTACAAGTTCAACTCTTGCTCTTACCTTAGGTTTCAAATTGCCTTTTTCCTTCTCTTCTTCTTTGAACACAGTTTACTCGATATCAACAAAGCTCTTCTTCAACTTTGGCTAAAGTTCAGTCTTACAGACTAAGGGTAGTTTCTCTTTGACTATTTTCAGGAAAACTTCGAACTTGTTTT
>JAKBAL010000409.1 GCA_021809225.1 Pseudomonadota bacterium
TGTTTTGCTGCCAATAAGGATCGGGATGCTCTTTTCCTAAATATTCCCATTTCCCAGTCAACCAAACAAACTTTACATACTGGGCGATAAACAAACCCACAATGCGTCGAACAACAGATGAGCTCCGAATTTTTTTTACAAGACTCACGGCAACATCCTCCTTTAAGAAGCCACTTGCAGAGTATCCGTAGAAAACTGAAGCTCCACAAGGCGTGCATAGGTCTTATTATTCTCAAGAAGTTCTTGGTGGGTTCCCTTTTCCGTTGCTTCCCCATCTTCAATCACATAAATCATATCCGCATCCACAACGGTTGAAAGTCGGTGAGCCACCACAACTGTTGTTCGACCCTGCATGAGTCGATCTAGGGCAGCTTGAACCTGTCGCTCAGATTCTGTGTCCAGAGAGGAGGTAGCTTCATCTAATAAGAGAATCGGCGCATTTTTAAGCATGGCGCGCGCAATAGAAAGACGCTGGCGTTGGCCACCTGAAAGACGGATACCTTGCTCGCCCACCAGGGTGTCATATCCCTGAGGAAGATGGGTGATAAAATCATGGGCAGCAGCAGCTTTCGCAGCATAAATGATCTCTTTTTCAGAAGCCCCCCAACGTCCATACGCAATATTGGCTTTTACTGTGTCATCAAACAAAATCACTTCTTGGCTAACAAGAGCAATCTGAGATCGCAGGGAACTTAAGGTTACCTTCCGAATATCACAACCATCAATCAAAATAGCCCCAGAGGTAACATCATAAAAACGAGGGATAAGGTTTAAAAGAGTTGATTTTCCAGATCCACTGGGGCCAACAAGAGCAATACGCCTGCCCGCTGGAATGTTTAAGGAAATAGTCTTAAGAGCTTTTTTCCCGTTCGGATAGGAAAAACAAACTGTATTCAGGTCAATCTGCCCTTTTTTAACCTGAAGAAGAGGTGCATTGGAAATATCCATAATGGTTGGTTTTAAATCAATCGCAGCAAAAATTCGCCAAGCTGCTGCCAACCCTTCTTGTAAGTTTGCATTAAGATTGGCAAGGCGTTTCATTGGCTCGTAAGCAAGCAAAAGAGCAGTGATAAATGAAATAAAAGTTCCGGTAGTTCGATTCCCGGCAATGACTTGCGTTCCCCCATAGAGAATAACGACCACGATCGCAATGCCCCCCAACGTTTCCATAATAGGATGGGAGGCTGATCGGACGCGCCCCCCCTTGATATTCAAGCGGCTAAGATTATCAATAAGACGATGAGCCCGTTTTTGTTCATAATTTTCCATAGCATAAGATTTTACAACGCGCATGCCTTGAAAGACTTGATGGAGAAGAATGGTAAAAGCTCCCATCTCTTCTTGCGTGTTGAGGGAAACCTTTCGCATTTTTTGACCAATCTTAACAATGGGAAGAAAGGCTACGGGAAAGACAAAAAAAGCTAAGGAAGCTAAAAGCCAATCTTGATAGAACATCAGACCAATGAGGAAAAGAAGAGATAGAGTATCCTTTCCCATTCCCGTTAAAGCTGTTGTAACGGCGTTGCGCATCAGATTGACATCATTGGTAACCCTTGAAACCAACTCTCCGCTTGAGCGCGCGTGAAAATAAGCAAGATCAGCTTTAATAAAATGATCAAAGAGGCGTCTTTGAATATCTCCAATAATTTTTTGTCCCACGTAAATCATGCTCACAGATTCTCCAAAACTCGAGATTCCTTTGAGCACAAATATTCCAAATACGATGAAGGCGACTTGGATGAGCATGGCTTCATTTCGGGCTACAAACACATCGTCGAAAAGGGGTTGAAGCATTTTTGCGAGAAGAGCCGTTGTCATGGCAGCAGTTGCCATACACAAAAGTCCTCCACACACATACCATCTATAGGGCTTGATGTGTTCACGCCATAAGCGATTGATAAGAGAAAAACTCGCTTTATCGGAATAGAGATTTAATAACTTCATCGAATAACTCAATTCATTTACATTTTCTGTAACGATTCAGGCTCCGCCCATGCCATAACACAAGGGGTGTAAATATACCATTTATGAATGGGATTTCTAGATCTGCTCTTTCTCAAACAATCCAGTCTTTAAATTGTGCAATGCCCAACTTTCAATTTGATTGGGTATAATTAATAGTTTTTAATCGATCAGGCGAGAAAATACAATACCAAGAAATAAGAGGACGCCAACGTTTGTATTGGATTTAAATCGCTTTAAGCAATTGGCCTCACTATTTTCTCTTAAAGAGAGAATTTGCCAAGCGAAATGAATGGCGATAAGACTCAGAAAAAACCAATAAACCCAACTTAAGTGAGCCATTTTCCCTCCCATCCCCCAGAGGATAAGAGTGCCTCCGTAAAACAAGCTTAGAAAAAGCTTAGGGGCTGAGGAAATAGCAATGGCTGAAGATTTTACGCCAATTAAAAGATCGTCTTCAAGGTCTTGAAAAGCGTAAATTGTATCATACCCGATCGCCCATAAAATCGCTCCCCCATAAAAAAGAAAGGGCGTTAAGGAAAGGACAGGACAAAGACTCAGCCACCCCATAAAAATGCCGATATTAAACGTGAGCCCCAAAAAAAGCTGAGGCCAATAGGTGAGGCGCTTCATCCAAGGATAGAGAAGCACAAGAACCAGGGCGATAAACCCTGTGAGAATGACAGGCTCAGGAAGGTTAAAAAGAATAAGGGCGCTGCACCCAAGCAGGAAAATAAGAACGAAGGCTGCTTCTTTAAAGGAGACTTCTCCGGACGCAAGGGGACGAGACGCCGTACGCCTCACTTTTGCATCAAAATCCTTATCAACCATATCGTTGTAAACACAACCTGCGCTGCGCATCAGGATAGCCCCACACGCAAAGA
>JAKBAL010000410.1 GCA_021809225.1 Pseudomonadota bacterium
TTTTTCCCAATCTTTTGCTGCATTAAAGACTTGATCTTCCTTTTCGTCAGGGGAAAGAATGATAGAAAGGGTTTCTTCAATGGGAACACAAAGGGCAGAGCAGGCTAAGAGAGAAATTTTTAGGTTTAGCGAGATGGGATCTTTGATGTGATGAGGCGTAAGCTGAAGAGGGATAAGGACGTGTCCTTCGTAAATGTACGAGGTTTGGCCTTGGATTTCTGTGCGATGAGCCACAGGCCATAAAACCTTAGCATTCTGAAGATTTGAGGAAGTTTCCCATGTGATCGTTGGCTCAAATCCGGCAGTTTCTTCTTGAGAAGGAGTAGGCGCATAAACATGCCAATGTTGAGGGATTGTTATCAAAAGACCGGCAAGAACATGATCGTCTTTGACGCCCCCAGGAACGAGTTTAAGTTCAACAGGAGCCTTATTGCCTGCATACAGGGAAAGTGTAAGGACAAGAAGAAAAACAAGTCCAGCAAGGTATCGATTAAAGAAAATTTTCATAAAATTCAGCATTTGTAATAAACTTTTAACTCATCTTATGGCATAAAGATAGTATGACAGAAGAGACAAATTCAAAACAAGAACTTTCAGGTTATTTAACGGGTCAGTTTTTGTTAGCGATGCCGCATATGCAAGATCCTCGGTTTGAAAAAGCTGTGATTTACATTTGTGGTCATGATGCAAACGGTGCGATGGGTCTTGTTGTGAATAAATATTTAGGAGATTTAACTCTTAAAGGTCTTTTAGAGTACTTAACCATCCCGCAAGATTCTATAAAACGAGATCTTCCCATTTTTTTTGGAGGGCCTGTGGATACGGGTCGAGGATTTGTTCTCCATTCCGATGATTTTACGCATATGGGCACCGTTCCTTTAGGTCATCATATTGCTCTTACGGCAACCATCGATGTTCTTCAATCCATTGCGGAAGGAGATGGTCCCAAAGAGTGCCTTTTGGCTATGGGTTACGTAGGGTGGGGACCTGGCCAGCTTGATGCTGAACTGCATAGTAACCGATGGCTGCAAATTGAAGGGGATGCCGCTATTCTTTTTCAAGTTGAAATTGAAAAAAAGTGGGAGAAGGCTATTGCCAAGCTTGGGGTGACACCTGAAGCTTTGTCTGAGGAATTTGGACAAGCTTGAGTGGATCACCTAATACTCAATTTGTGTCAGATAGAGCCCTTTTGCAGGTGCTGTTGGACCTGCTAAGCGTCTATCTTTGGCGTCGAGAATTTCCTTAACTTTCTTTGGAGACCAGGCGCCTTTGCCGACACGCATGAGGGTACCAACCATATTACGGACTTGATGGTGGAGGAAAGAACGAGCACGGGCTTTAATCAGGATAAACTCCCCTCTCTTTTCTACTGAAAGAAGATTAAGCGTTTTAAGGGGAGAAGAAGCTTGGCAGCGGCTATCACGGAAGGAAGAAAAATCGTGATGACCTATAAGGTAAGTTGCTGCTTCTGCCATGGCATCTATGGAAAGTGGGGAGATAATCCACCAGGCTCGATATTTTTCAAGAGCTGATGGGGCCCTTCGATTAAGGATAATATATTCATAAGAGCGGCTAACCGCTGAAAAACGTGCGTGAAAATCAGAAGGAACTTCTTCAACAGTCAGAAGGCTAATAGGAAAGTTGAGAAGACGTTTAGTGATGGCTCCTTGGATTGCAAAAGGAGGATAATCTTTAGAAATATCTACGTGAGCTACCTGTCCTCTGGCATGTACGCCGGCATCCGTACGCCCACTTCCCCAAACTGTAACGGGTTCTTTAAGAAAATCAGTGAAAGCTTCTTCTAATGTTCCTTGCACCGTTTGAAAACCAGGTTGTTGTTGCCAACCTGAGAACGAGGTTCCCTCATATTCAAGAGTAAGTTTAAACCGAGGCATAAGAAAGTTGATGAGAGGGGAGTTCATATCCTCTTAAAAAGGTCTCGGTTGGAAGAGGGGACTTCCCTACTTTTTGTACGTATAAAATACGCAAGGCACCTTCACCGCAAGCAATTGTCAACTGATTGTCTAAAATTGTTCCAGGAGGATAAGGGAAATTTCCAGAGATAGCTTGGGCTGTCAGAACTTTAATGCGATCTTTCCCAATTTCAAACCAAGTTCCAGGCCAAGGATTTAAAGCTCTGACTTTGCGTTCGAGAAGAGAAGCGGGTAAATGCCAATCCAAAAGGCCTTCGTCTTTTTTAAGCTTTTCAGCATATGTAATACCTTCTTTGGATTGAGGAATTGGGGATATCTTTTCTGAAAGATAGAGAGGAAGAGCTTCTATAAGAGCTTCTGACCCTAGATGAGCAAGCGTATTCTGCAGAGAAAGAGAGGTGGTAGACTGATCAAGGGTGGTTTTTTTTATAAGCAAAATATCTCCCGTATCAAGACCTGTATCCATTTTCATAATCGTCACACCGGATTCAGTATCGCCAGCCAGTATTGTTCGTTGAATAGGAGCGGCTCCCCGCCAACGAGGAAGAAGTGATGCATGAACATTGATGACTCCCCGTCGAGGTGATTCTAAAATGGCTTGAGGAAGGATCAAGCCATAAGCAGCGACCACGGCTACATCTATATTTAAAGTACTCCATTGGCGTTGAATTTCTTCTGTTTTGAGAGACTCAGGAGTAAAGACGGAAAGATTACGCGTCGTAGCAAATTCATGAACAGCACTTGGCTGTACTTTATATCCACGTCCTCCGGGACGAGGAGGTTGAGTATAAACGGCTATAACTTGATACTGAGCCTGTAAAAGAGAGTCGAGAATGTGAACGGCAAAGCTAGGGGTTCCCATGAAAGCTAGGCGCGTGGTTTGTGGGTTCATAAACTACCTTTTTTTCCTTT
>JAKBAL010000411.1 GCA_021809225.1 Pseudomonadota bacterium
CCTTCAATAATATTATTTTAAATAAAACTCAAGCGTTGAGACAACACGTATTTTTTTCATTAAAGAGGAAAGACCTTCATCATAATCTTGATTAGGAGAGGCATCTGGGCTTGTCAAGCGAATCACTCCTTGATTAGCGTGACGAATACTTCCAATTTGACTTCCTGTCGTTTTGGCAAAACTATCAGCAACCTCTTCTGCATTTTTTGTTGCATCCGCAATAAGCTGTGAACGAAGTTCATTAAATCTATCTAAGTAAAAGCGTGTCTCACTCCCAGAGATCGAAACACCTTGGGTCAAAAGTTCCCCTGTCTTTGCTGACAACTGGTTAAGGTTATCAACTTTAGCAGAGTTAACATACAAAATGGACTCGATAAGATAACGTTCAGGGGATAAGGAACCTCCTCCATATTCACGAGCATGAAGATCTGTAACACGGGGAGATGACAGAGAAACTTCACTCTTAACAAAGCCTTCTTTCAAGATAAAGTTTTGCACCAGCTCAGAATCATGAGTCAGTTTTTGATAAAGTTGACTGAGATCATTCCCTGAGACCTTAAAAGAAATTGACCAAGTTCCTCGATCTGCCTTTTCGACTCGTTCAACAAGCCCTTTTACAGTGACATATCTATCCCCCAATTTAGCTTCCACAATTCCTTTATAAATGAAATAACCCGCAATTGCAGGACCAAGTGCCACGCTTAAGCCTAATACAGCCGCCGCAGCCGTAGAGGGAAATGAACGCATGAGAAGTCTCCTTTTATTGATAGGATTAAGAATATCTTTTTTTTTACCTCTCTTCCATTCTTATTTATATTTTCCTTCATTCCGATCTTATGAAAATTCTCCCAATAGGTTTTGTGAGGTCTCCCAAACTGAACTCATTTTTGGGAATAGCACAGGCTATGAACTTGTTCATATCACCTTACAAGGGGAAATTTGCTTGGCAGCCAATGAGAGATAAAGTGTGTCCTTATTTTTGCGTAATCAATGCTGCTTCGGTGTTTGTGTTATCGATCTTCAGTATATTTTTTGGGAGGCTGAAGAAAAACCAAAAAAGGGAGCACCCACGGACGATTGCTCCAAGGTAAAGGTAATAACAAACAAATGGAGAGTCACTTCAAGCCAAAACACTTGAAAATATGCTGATTTGTTGAGTGGAAGGCGTCTCGATAGCCTTCTTTGAATTTGATTTTCTTGCTTCTTCGACACTCAATCGTACCATCAAGATCATCAGGAGGAAGAAGATAAATGATCAACAGCCCTAACAATATCTTAGCTCTCAGCAAAAGATTCCATTTGTCTCTATTTAAACTGCTCAAATCAACGTTCCCGGCTTAGAGACTATATGTAAACTACTTTTTAGTTCTTTCAAAGGCTCTTTAATTTTAAAAGACTGTTTTGGCACCACGCTAGTTTAGCCTCTAATTGCATAACTGTATAATCATAAGCCATGAGGAGATAGAATTTACGTCGCTCATCCTTATGTCTTTTTCTAATATCATTTTGAATTTCAATGACTTTCTTTTGAAGTTCCTGAATTTGTGTTTTGAATTTTTCAAGGTGTGCAATCATAACTGAGGCTTCAACATTTTCCCCTGCCGTTAACTTCAATATGATTTCTTCTCTATAAGTGGAAGGCTCTACAGGTTCTTTAAGCCAATCTACCAGATGATCTTTCCCGCGTTGGGTGATTGCGTAGATACGACGATTTCGCTCACCACTCTTTAAATCAATATAAGAGCTAACCATTTGATCTTTTTCAAGTTTTTTTAAAATTGGATAAATTTGAGCGTTGCTCTCTGACCAATGAAAAGGAGAAACTTTTTGAGCCATCTTTTTTATATCATAGCCCGACATACTTTGTTTACTGAGTAAACTGAGAAGTGCGAATTGGTTCCTGTTGGTTTTCATTGTGTAGGTTCCTTTCTTATGATCAACAATTTAAGCTAAAAAATGATAGTACGAAAAAACAGGTCTTGACAACCTATTTGTGGAGAGATATTTTAAAGACACAATAGGTATATTAGACCTGTCTAACCAACACATTAAGGAGATGAAAATGAAAATTGAACTTCACAACAAAGTGGCCCTTATCACAGGATCAAGTAAAGGAATTGGAAAAGCGATTGCAATAGCGTTGGCCAAAACGGGAAGCCAAGTTATTTTGACTGCTCGTGATCAAAAGGAGCTCTCAACGGCAGTTCAAGAAATCAAAAACGAGGGAGGAAAGGCCATTTCTATAGCCTCTGATCTAACAAAATCCAAAGATGTAACGAAACTTATTCACCAAATAATTACACAGTTTGGAACAATTGACATTTTAGTAAATAATGTGGGAGGAGTGCATGAGTTTGTTTCATTTGAAGATCTTTCCGATGAGGACTGGACTAACATGCTAGAGTTAAATTTGCTTTCAAATGTTAGGGTTACAAGGGCTGTCCTTCCTTATATGCAAAAACAAAAGTGGGGACGCATTATCAACATTTCTTCTGAATCCGGAACACAACCTGATGCTCTTATTCCTCATTACAATGCTGCAAAAGCTGCCATAACCAATTTGACTAAGAGTTTATCTAAAGTTTATGGCAAGGATGGCATTTTGATTAATACCGTTTCGCCAGCTTTTATTTTGACGCCTCAGATTGAAGGAATCTTAATTGAAAAAGCCAAAGAACGGAATATTTCAGTTGAAGCGTTGTTAGATGATTTGTTTCAAACTCTAAGACCCAATATTCAGCGCCAAAGACCAGGACAACCAGAGGAAGTAGCTTCCGCCGTAGTTTTTCTTGCTTCTGAACAAGCTTCTTTTATTACGGGTACTAACCTTCGAGTAGA
>JAKBAL010000010.1 GCA_021809225.1 Pseudomonadota bacterium
GATGGAAAAATATGGATTCAAATGATTCATGATCGCAACAGAATCTCTCATAAATATAGCCAAGAACATGCTAAGAAAATTTTTGAAAATATTTTGATCTACTGGCCTGTGATTGAAAAAAATTATGCGAAGCTGAAGGTTAAGTTTTATGCTTCATAAGGCGTGTAAAAACTAGGGTCTGTCATATTTTAGTAAAAGAGATGCATTTTATTGTTTCTTAATTGTTTTCTGTTAAAAATAAAATAATTAAGAAAGGATGTGTATTATGAAAAAGACAACGATCAAAAAATTTATGATTCCACTTTCACTTGGCTTTGTCATTTTATCAATGACGACTGAACCAGGCTTTGCTGGCTGTACTGATGACATGAGTAATTGTAATAATGGATATCAGAACTATGTTAAGGGTACAGAAATATGTGAGAAGTATCAGGCTGCATGTAAAAAATGTATTGCAAGTTGTCATAAAGAAAGGAAACCTGACGATGCTAAAAGCTGTAATCAAACTGTTTGGAATGGTTGCAATGCTGAGAAAAGCTCATCGTCCTCAAGCAATAAATCAATAAATAGGTAGGGCTTAGAACTTTACTTCTATTAACCCTTAGCGTCACCTGATGCGCTAAGAGTATTTTGTAACAATCCGTCATAATCAGTGATTTGTCTCTTGTCCCAGACCGGTTTAATTTTCAAGATAGAATAACATATGATAAAGGATCATCAGGTGACCGGTCTTCGTTCTGTTTCCATTGAGAAAAGCCAACCTCAGATTTGTGCATTGATTCCTGAACTTAAGCCACACCTTCAACATCATCAAAAAACAATCGCAAATGTTGTTTCCTGTCAAGGAATAGGGGTTCATTCCGGATCTCCCGTGACACTGACATTGCATCCTGCGGTTTCAGGAAGTGGAATTACTTTTATTCGTTCGGATTTAGGAGGGATTGAAGTCAAGGCTCTCTGGCAGACTGTTGTTGATACCCGCCTTTGTACCACTATTGGAAATGGTCAGGGTGTGACTGTCTCTACAATCGAACACCTTATGGCAGCTCTTGCCGCGAGTGGCATCGATAATGTTCGCGTTGACATTGATGGACCAGAGCTTCCCATCCTAGATGGAAGTGCCCACCCTTTTGTGGCCCTTGTAGAAGAAGCTGGCATTAAAGAACAATATGCCCCACGTAAGACGATTCGTGTTTTAAAAACAATAACCGTTGAAGAGGGAAATCGAAAAGTTTCTCTTGCTCCTGCCCCCTATTATGAAATTGAAGTGGACTTTGATTTTGCAGGTAGGACATCTCTTGCTGCTCAACATTGTATTTTTCGCCCCTTGGAAGAAGACTTTACAGAAGATATTTCGTCTGCGCGTACCTTTGGTCTTTTAGAAGATGCTGAAAAAATTTGGGCGATGGGTCTTTCTAAAGGCGCGTCTCTTGACAACACCCTTGTCTATGATGGCACAGAAGTTGTTAATGAAGATGGCTTACGCTATGAAGATGAGTGCGTCCGTCACAAGGTGCTGGATGCCCTTGGTGATCTCCATTTAGCAGGGGGTCTTATTCTTGGAAAATTCCATGGCGTCCGCACCGGTCATGGTCTTCATCACAAGCTTCTTCTGGCCCTTTTTGCTGATTCCTCTGCATATCAAATTGAGGCTTATTAGAGCCCCTTTCTTTACAATCCGGCAAGATCATGCAACAAATAAGTGTATAAAATTGCAGGATATTGCCGGATATGGAAACTCTTTCTTTTCAGCTTACGCATAAGCAGGTTTTAGATCTACAAAACTTAGAAAATAAAATTGCCGACCTTTATGGAGTCTTAAGAGGGCTGCCTGAAGAGGAATTGCAAGCCATTCACAAGTTTGCACGGGTGAGTATGATCGGAGCTTCAACACGGATTGAAAATGCTTTGCTGACAGACTTGGAAGTTGATTGGATTGATACGATTTTATCAACGGATGGGCATGTGACAGCTTTTGAAGCTCATAAGCGTATGATTGAAGATAAGCTTTCTAAGGATCGAGAGAGGAGTATAGAAGAGGTTGCGGGATGTCGTCAGATGTTGCTCTTAATCTACCAGGAAGCTCAGGCCTTAATTCCTTTAAAAGAAGCGGATGTTCGAAATTTGCATTATGAGCTTTTGGCGTCCTATCAAAAAGGATTTCTTTACGCGGGTAAATATAAAACCCAACAAAACTCCGTTGTTCAACAAAATTGGAGCACAGGAGAAAGTCGAGTTGTTTTTCAAACGGCTGATGCGGGTCCTTTGACCCAAGCAGCTATGACTGATCTTTTTTATTGGTATAATGAAATCTATCTTCAAGATGTACGAACACTGGTCATTGCGTCTGAGTTTATTTTCAGGTTTTTAGCAATTCACCCGTTTCAAGATGGAAATGGACGATTGGGGAGAGGGCTTTTTCTTTTGCTACTATTGCAGTCAAAAAATAAAGTTTTGGCAGCAGTTTCCCCCTATCTTGCCATTGATAGGTATATTGAAAAATATAAGGAAGAATATTATTTTATCTTAAATCGTTGCTCGGATGGAAAATTTCAGCAAGATCCTCATGCTTATAAAATTCACTATTTCCTTGAATTTATGATAAAAGTTCTTGAGGAATCCTTGGAGGGCGTTGAGGAGTACCGAAAGAAATTCCAAGCCCTGCAAAAACTCTCAGATGCAGCTGTAAAAGTCTTGAATGCTTTTAAAGAACATCCGGAAATTCGTTTGAACACAAAAAGAATTTCTGAACAAACCGACCTCCCCATTAGAACGGTTGCCTATGCCCTTGCCACTCTTTTGAAGAATAAATTGATCCAAAGATATGGCCAGGGCGCAGCAACCAAATATCAATTAACGTTTTAGAGTAAGCAACATCATGCAATATATAGACATCTAAAGTTGCAGGATATTGCCGGATAGGGCTTCAAACTGAAATAAGGAGAGGATAGAAGCTCTCTTATTTCATCCTTCTCGTTCAATCTGAAACAAGGAGAAACCTTGGCTCACCTTATTTCACCCCTAATATTTAACTCCACCATTGCTGCGCGAAAACAAAAGCCTTATAAACAGAAGAAGTAGATGGTTGAGGATGAATGAAATGCAAAAGCATTATTTAAGAATTGGAGGAGTGGCAATACTCCTTTTGGCAACAGCTTGTAGTGATAAAGAAAAACCTTATGTGGAAAAACCCGCAACAGATCTTTATGTAAAAGGGTATCAAGATCTTTTAAAAAATGACTATAAGGATGCCTCAGAGTCTTTTGATGAGGTTGAACGCCAGCATCCCTATTCAGAATGGGCGACACGTAGTCAATTGATGTCGGCTTATGCCAATTATTTAAACGGTGATTATGATAAAGGTATTTCTACGTTAGATGCTTTTATTCAACTTCACCCTGGATATAAGCATATTGATTATGCCTATTATTTAAAGGCAATATGCTACTATGATCGGATCCTTGCCGTCACACGGGATCAAAAAAATACCTATGAAGGGCTAAGTGCTTTGCAAGCCGTGGTAAAAAAATTCCCCGATACAAAATACGGTCGTGATGCCCAGCTCAAAATGGATCTGGTTTATGATCATCTGGCTGGCAAAGAGATGAATGTTGGACGGTACTATATGAAACAAAAGCTTTATCTTGCAGCCATCAACCGTTTTCAAACAGTTGTTGATGCGTATCAGCGGACAACTCACGTGCCTGAAGCTTTGCACCGCCTTGTAGAGTGTTATTTAGCCGAAGGACTCGAAAAGGAAGCCCAAGCAGTCGCTGCGGTTTTGGGGCATAACTTTCCTGGGAGTGAATGGTATGCAGATTGCTACCTTCTCCTCAAGGGGGAAGACTTACGGCCAGAGTGGTTAAAGATGGAGGAAAACTCATGGCTTGGGCGTTTAATGAATGTAAGGGTTTTGTAGCAGATTTCGTAACGCAATAAAAAACCCCGCAATGAGCGGGGTTTTTATCAACAGTATGAAGAGCTATTGCTTTGGAGCTTCAGCTGGTGCTTCAGGTGCGTGTTCAGCTGGAGCTGCTTCATGAGCCGGTGCAGGCGCTGGAGCCGGAGCCGGAGCAGCTTCAGGAACTTGAACTACCTCAGGAGCAGGTGGGGGAGGTGTTTCTTCTGACTTTTTTTCCCCGCAAGCAACCAGAGTAAAAGCACAAGCCGCTAATAGAGCTGCGTTAAACGTATATTTCATTTTTATTCCTCGTTCGTTAGAGTTGCCGGAAACTCTTTCCTCGTTATCATTTAATTGGGTTTCAACCGGACACTAAAAGGATGCCATAAAATTTAGGAAATTGCAATCGCAGAAAGGTTGTTGGATTTGATTCCTTGGCTTCCCTGGGATAGATACCTTCTTCGACTGGAGAAATTTTCAGAATATGTATCCCATCCCATGTTATGTACATGTGTAAGTCCTTCCCTTAGAAGGTTCTGACAGATGTAGTGAGGTAAATTAAAATAATGGTGCCCCTTGTTTGCAGAGGGGTAAAAATAAGTGTCATAGGGGGCTTTGATTAAATCGGGAAATTCAGGGCCGACTTCATAATTTTCTTGTTGGATGGTAGGTCCCAATGTTGCATAAATCCGGGAACGGTTAGCCCCCATCTCTTCCATAGCGTCCAGTGTTGCTTGAAGGATGCCACCTATTGCGCCTCGCCAGCCTGCATGACAAGCTCCAATAACGTGAGTCTTAGGATCATAGAAAAGGACAGGTCCACAGTCAGCCGTTAAAATTCCCAAAGCAATTCCTTTGACGTTTGTCACCAAACCATCCCCTTCTTTCCCTTCATGGTTAAGGTCACTCAACCGAATGACGTGGTTGCCATGAACTTGATTAAGGATCACCAAGGGGAGGGGGCGACCCGCCATGGCTTTAATGGCTTGATCATAAGAGCCAGACATAATTTTAGGGTCAGCTTCAAAATAAGCATGTTGAAGAGAAGAAAATTGAGACAGATAAGGGCATTTACGCATCATTGTTCAAATCCTGCGGGTGGTACGGAAAGGGGAGAAAAGATAGCCATGACTTTAAAAAGTGTTCCCATTTGTTGAGGATGGGTGAGACGAGTTGATGCCGCCTCTAAGTTTGCTTTTTGCGAAGGATTCTCATCCTTTAACATCTCGATTCTCATGTCAAAGCCTAGATTCTTCAAAAATTGTCCTTGAGAGATAGGGCCATAAGTCCCAAGCCCCCCTGAAAGGGCAATTTCTTTAAGGTGGCCAAAATTAACGTGGCAGGTCAAGTCCGATCTTCCAATGTTAGAAAGTGGATCAGATGGACGCCCATTGTAAAGAGCCTGCAGACTTTCTCCTGCCCCCCTATTATAGCCATAATCAATGCAGAGGAAAACCCCTGATTGGTTTAAAAGTCGTGCACAAATCTCTTGGATAAGAGTCGTAGCCATGGGACTTGTCTCCCATGTTTGATCCGGTCCTTGGTCTTCATGGAGTAGGACATGGGTAAAAACAAGCTTGTCATTTTGAATAGTAATGCGCTTTTCGTACAGCCTATTATCTTTACGGACATAACACTGAGTAGGAAGGGCGTCCATAAACTCGTTGGCAATGATGATGAGGGGCGCTGATTGAAGAGGAATATCTGAAAATCGTTCAACCCACATGGCGGGGGAGTGAATGGTTTTATGCTGGGCTGCTTTTAGAAGGGGATTTATTTCTACTAAAGTGAGGTTTATGGCTTTAGAAAGCGACTTTGAACCTCTTGCGATTCGCAAGAAATCAGCCATTAAGGTTCCTTTTCCGGGGCCAAGTTCGACAAGAGATACAACTTTAGGTTGCTTAAGTTTTAGATAATAATCAATTGTCCACGCCCCAATAAGCTCGCCAAATACCTGACTGACTTCGGGGGCCGTTGTAAAATCTCGCCCTACAGATTCCTGGGAGCAATAATAACCATAGAGAGGATGTTGTAAGGCTAGTTCCATCAAGCGGCTTTGAGAAAGAGGACCGCTTTCATGGATCTCTTGACGTATGAGAGAGTCAAGCATTCTCTTCCCTTAAAAGGCTCCGCACGCTTAAGTAAAGTCCGAAGGCGAAGAGGGGGAAGGAGAGGACTTGCCCCATCGTAAGGCCACCAGCCAAATACCCTATAAAGGCATCGGGCTCACGGAAACATTCAACCGTAATGCGCGCAGCCGCATAGCCCGTTAAAAATATCCCCGTCAGCAGTCCTTGTCGGTGAGGCCAGCGAGTGAAGATAGCCCCATAAGCAAGCAAGACAAAGAGAATAATCCCTTCCGAAACGGCTTCGTACAGTTGGCTAGGATGACGGGGCAAGAGGCCTCCATGAGGGAAAACGACGCCCCAGCTTGAATCCGTCATGCGACCATAAACTTCCCCATTAATGAAATTAGCAAGGCGGCCAAAGAAAATACCAATCGGTACGCCACAACAGGCAAGATCAGAAAAATTTAAGAAATTAATCCCGCGCCGAAAAGTATATATGGCTGTTGCAATGACAACACCTAAAAGCCCCCCGTGAAAAGCCATTCCTCCCTTCCAGACTTGAATGACTTCAAGTGGGTTGGCAAGATACTTCGAAGGGTTATAAAAAAGGACATACCCCAGACGTCCTCCTACAATGACGCCCACAACGGCCCATACAAGATAGTCATCCACCATTTTACGATCGATAAGAGGGAATTTTTTGGTGAGCCAAAGACTATATTGCCACCATCCTAAAATACCGACCACATACGCAAGGCCATACCAATGAATTGCAAAGGGGCCAATTTGTAAGGCAATAGGATCAATATGGGGAAAGGGCATCATAGATTCCTCTTTTAGGGTGGCTATAAAAAAAGAGCAAAGTTTCGAAAACACTATAGTGTATAAGATGCTTTAACAATAGGAAGTGTTTTAGGCTATTATCTCATCACCTGATAAAATTTTTACAAGTAAGGAAAACTGCTGTTTCCCATCATTGTGAGGGGGCTGTAGGTTCAACGAAGCAATCCAGTTTTGGCAGATTTTCTGGATTGCTCTCGCCACGCTCGCGGTGCCGGGTCGGAGCACACGCTCCGCGTAATGATGCCTATAAATTTTATCATCGTTTTTAAGAAGACAAAGATCTCAAAATAACTTTATCTTTAAACTCTTTCACGAAGGTTTTTCGAGACGGTTCGCATAATGCTCTTTGATCTATCGCCTTCCAACCTGTTTCAGAGATATCCAAGGCATAATTATGGAAAGCACAAAGCCCCTGAAGTATCCATTCCGTTACGGCAGCGGATCCACGTGAGTGATACATGGTATGGAATATAAAATAACCAGCTCCTGCTACGTATTTTTTTAATTTAAGGGGTAGTTTAGAAGGATCAATCTTATCCTTATCCAACCCTATCGCTTTCATAGCATACTTTTGAGCAAATTCTAATAATGCATCAGAATTCCTTGATTCTGAGTGCTTTGTCACGAGGAGTGTTTTTTTGCACTGATTTTCGTTTTTTATTAATTCATCCAAGTCGTGTTGGCTTAAACCATTGTTGACTGAGCTGGAGACAGAACTTATCATATCAGACTTTTCTATTAATTCTCTTATAAGTTCATCACAATCTTGTCTGCTTAAATTATTGGGTGAACTGGAGTCAGAAAAATATTTACTTTTTAATTCATTTAAGCATTGTTGCCTTAAAGCATCGGGATTGGGTGAACTGGAGTCAGAACCTATCATAGCAAAAACTTTTGTTGATCCAATTGCCTGATCAGTTTTTGATGCTTCAGGCTGTACGGCCATCTCAAGCTCAATTACTAAATGGGTATTATTTTTTCCTTTTCTTGAACAGTCAGCACAAGACTCTTGATGTTGTTGTTTTAAACCCAGATACATGAAGTGAAGCAACACATCGAAGTCTGTTTTGTCTCTTTTAGGGTTGAGGCTAATCCTGTACGAACATTCTTTATCTTGAATCCAACCTGTTGTTGTCTCAACAGAACCTATAAGGGGTTGGAGTTTTTCAACTAGGAAAGAAGCCGTTTTTGCTCTCCACCACTTGTAGCTCTCGTCTTCCATTGCAGTATAACTTTCAGCGTCGTTTGAACGACACATTCCAAATTTTTCGTAACCTTCAGATTTTGTTTCATTTGCTATTTTGCTTCGTAGTATACCGAGGTTGAGAATAATGTTAGGGACCCATGAGCTCTCTTCCCCCCTCCTAAGATCAGCCATATCTTCTTCTGAATGGTAGCGGTCGGGTTTCTCCAGACTCTTCATGGTACAGAGATGTTCGTTGGCTTTAGACACGACCATTTGAATCGCCTTTTTGGATTTTTCTTTAAATAGGTTATGCCCTGTACTGCCTCCATATGCTCCTATTTTATCAATTTCTTCTGACTCTTCCATGGCCCAGGAAGGGTTAATAAAAATATTTAAGAGGAGGGCTGTTGTTATAAAAAATTGTCTCATGACTTTTCCTTTACATGACCATAGTGTTAAAAAATATATTAATTTAAAGAGTTATTTGTTATTTAATATATATTGAATGATTTTGCAATTTATTTTTGTAAAATCGTGCAATGGGGTTCAATGTCGTATCTGTTAAAAAAGGAGTTTTCCTTTTTCTTACAATGTTTTTTAAAAAGAAATTTTGTCCTCTCATTCCATGAGTTATTTAAGGAGTGTACAAACACATCCTGTTGTCAGGCCCAGTTCAGTATGGTACATCTATAAAAACCAACTTATTCATGGGGCAGTCTGTGTCAGATTTGGAGACAAGACGAGACGAAATTGCAAAACGCTATGGTGGAGTTCTTTTTAATCTAGCTCAAGAGAACAAGACTCTTAAATCTATCTTAAAAGAGGGTGTGCGTCTTCGTCAGTATCTTCAAGAAGAGTCCCGACAATGGTCTTATGTTGTGAACCCTACAGTTTCGCTGCAAACTCAACGTCAGATTATGGAAAGCTTGGTGGTCTCTTTAAAGCTTGGAAGCCTGATGAAGCGATTTCTTATGGTTTTGTGTCAAAATCGTCGTCTTTCCTCTTTAAAGTCAATATTAGAAGAATTTATGGCCCAAACCCAATCGGCGAGTGGCATTGTGGAGGGGACTTTAGAAACAGCTCTCAAGCTTACGAATGAAGAAATGGAAGAGCTTCAAAAATCATTAAAACGTCAGTTGGGAAAAGATGTTTTCTTAACCCAAGACGTCAAAGAAAGCCTTTTGGCTGGAGTTGTATTGCGCATGGATTCGATGATGGTTGATGCTTCTCTTAAAACACGCTTAAATAACCTTCGAAATGAGATGAAAGGGTAGGGGATGAAACTACGGGTAGCCGAAATTTCATCAATTTTAAAAAAGCAAATTTCCACCTTTGATGAAAAGGCTGAAGTTGCAGAAGTTGGGCAAGTTATCTCCGTTGGAGATGGTATTGCCCGTGCTTGGGGTCTTGATAAAGTTCAAGCAGGAGAAATGGTTGAATTTTCCTCTGGGGTTCGCGGAATGGCGCTTAACCTTGAAAAAGACAACGTCGGTATTGTTGTTTTTGGAGAAGACCGCCAAATTCGTGAAGGTGATACGGTTAAACGAACGGGCGATATCGTAGAAGTTCCCGTTGGACGCGGCCTTCTAGGACGGGTCGTGGATGCGCTCGGGGTTCCCATTGATGGGAAAGGACCTCTTAAAGATGTCACAATGTCAAGGGTGGAAGTCAAAGCTCCAGGTATTATTACGCGGCGTTCTGTCTATGAGCCTATGCAAACCGGTCTTAAGGCCATCGATTCCCTTGTTCCCATTGGACGTGGTCAGCGAGAACTTATTATTGGCGATCGACAAACAGGAAAAACGGCCGTTGCAATTGATGCTATTCTCAACCAAAAAGAAGCCAATCAGGACGTAGAGGAATCCCAAAAACTTTATTGTGTTTATGTCGCGATCGGTCAAAAGCGGTCAACAGTTGCTCAGATTGTGAAAGCCCTTGAAGAACGCGGGGCAATGGAATACACAATTGTTGTTGCAGCCACTGCGTCTGACCCTGCCCCTCTACAATTCCTAGCCCCTTATACGGGTTGTTCGATGGGTGAATATTTCCGAGATAATTCAAGTCATGCTCTGATCGTCTATGACGATCTCTCTAAGCAAGCCGTGGCTTATCGTCAAATGTCTCTGCTTTTAAGGCGTCCTCCCGGACGAGAAGCTTATCCCGGTGACGTTTTCTATTTGCATTCACGCTTGCTTGAACGAGCAGCTAAATTGAATGATGAAAATGGAGGAGGATCCTTAACGGCTCTTCCCATTATTGAAACTCAGGCTGGTGATGTTTCGGCCTACATTCCTACCAACGTGATTTCAATTACAGATGGACAAATCTTCCTTGAAACAGACCTTTTCTACAAAGGCATTCGACCCGCTATTAATGTGGGTCTTTCTGTAAGTCGTGTTGGATCAGCAGCTCAGATTAAAGCTATGAAGCAAGTTGCAGGAAGTATTAAACTTGAACTCGCTCAATACCGGGAAATCGCATCCTTTGCTCAATTTGCGTCCGACCTGGATCCCGCCACTCTAAGACTCCTTAATCGGGGAAGCCGTTTGACAGAGCTCATGAAGCAACCTCAATATTCTCCCCTGCCCGTGGAAGATCAAGTCGTTGCCATTTTTGCGGGTGTGAAGGGGTATTTGGATGAGTTGTCTGTTAATGACGTTAATCGTTTTGAGAGAGGTGCTTTAAAAGCCATACACCTTGAACACCGTGATATCTTAGAATCCATTCGTACAGAAAAGGCAATTACAGAAAAAACGGAGGAAAAACTCCATGCTTTCTTCAAAAGCTTTGTAAAAATATTTGTCTAATGACAACGCTTAAAGCACTGCGTGATCGCAGAAAATCAGTTCAGTCCACACAAAAAATTACCATCGCTATGAAAATGGTTGCAGGCGCCAAGTTGCGGCGTGCTCATGAACAATTGGAAGCAGGGCGTCCTTATGCTCATTTAATGAGGAAAATGCTTAAAAACTTGGCTGAAAATATCCAAGCTTTAGAATCCCCCCAACCCTTATTGACAGGGACAGGTAAAACGGACACACACCTTATCCTTGTTGCTACCTCTGATAGAGGTCTATGTGGCGCGTTTAATTCATCAATCGTTCGTTTTACCCGAAAAATGATTGCTTCTTCTCAAGGACAAGGCCAGACAGTAAAACTTTTTTGCATAGGTCGAAAAGGGAGAGAGATGCTCATTCGAGAGTACGGTCAATTCATTGTCGAATCTTTTATGGACGTGGGTTTGCCCCGGCTTCGGTTTTCTGATGCGCAAAGCATTACGGATAGTTTGTTACAAATGTATAAGGACGGGCTTTTTGATGTTTGTACGATAGTTTATAACCATTTTAAATCAGCTATCGCTCAAGAAATCGTAACGCAACAACTCATACCTGTGGAGATTGATCCTCTCAAAAAACAAACAAAAGGCGTACAAATGCCTAAGGCTATTTACGAATATGAACCTGCCGAAGAAACGATTCTCGGCCAACTCCTTCCCCAAAATGTTGCAGTGCAGATTTATGATGCGTTATTGGAAAACGCTGCGAGCGAGCAAGGGGCTCGTATGACGGCTATGGATAGTGCGAGTCGCAATGCTAGTGATATTATCCGTAACCTTACTTTAACCTACAATCGCACGCGTCAGGCGCATATTACACGCGAGTTAATTGAAATTATTTCAGGGGCTGAGGCCTTAAGCTGAGCAGAGGAGAGTTTATGATAACGAAAGCATCAAAAGGAGTTATTACCCAAGTTATTGGCGCCGTTGTAGATGTGTCGTTTGAAGGGACTCTGCCTGAAATTCAGAATGCCCTTGAAACAATGAACCATGGAACACGCCTTGTTTTAGAAGTGGCTCAACATCTTGGAGAGCAAACCGTACGTACCATCGCTATGGATGCTACAGAGGGCCTCGTGCGGGGGCAGGAAGTTACAGATACCGGCTACCCTATTCGGGTTCCTGTTGGCCCTGGAACCTTGGGGCGAATTATGAATGTGATTGGTGAGCCTATTGATGATCTGGGACCTATTAAAGCCACTGAATACCTTTCCATCTATCGGCAAGCGCCGAAATTTGTGGATCAATCCACAGAAACAGAAGTTCTTGTGACTGGTATTAAAGTTGTTGATCTTTTGGCTCCCTATGTACGGGGGGGAAAGATTGGTCTTTTTGGCGGTGCAGGTGTGGGGAAGACGGTCATTATTATGGAGCTCATCAACAACATTGCAAAAGCTCACGGTGGCTATTCTGTTTTTGCGGGCGTGGGGGAACGGACACGGGAAGGGAATGATCTGTATCATGAAATGATTGAATCGGGAGTGATTGATCTTGAGAAGGGTAATTCAAAGGCTGCTCTTATTTATGGACAGATGAATGAGCCTCCTGGTGCTCGTGCGCGTGTTGCGCTCTCCGGTCTTACAGTTGCTGAATATTTCAGGGATAAGGAGGGACAAGATGTTCTCTTTTTCATTGATAATATTTTTCGTTTTACTCAGGCGGGTGCGGAAGTTTCCGCTCTATTGGGCCGTATCCCTTCCGCTGTGGGATACCAGCCCACCCTTTCTACGGAATTGGGAGAATTGCAAGAAAGAATTACATCAACGAACAAGGGCTCTATTACCAGCGTACAAGCCATTTATGTTCCCGCAGATGATTTAACTGACCCTGCCCCTGCAACGGCTTTTTCTTTTTTGGATGCCACAACGGTTTTAAGTAGGCAAATTGCAGAACTTGGCATTTATCCAGCGGTGGATCCATTAGATTCCACCTCTCGCATTTTGGATCCTCGTATTGTGGGAGAGGAACATTATAAGGTTGCACGAGATGTTCAAAAAATCCTTCAAACCTACAAGTCATTACAAGATATTATTGCCATCTTAGGGATGGATGAGCTTTCAGAAGATGACAAACTCATTGTAGGAAGGGCCAGAAAAATCCAGCGTTTCCTCTCTCAACCTTTCCATGTAGCGGAAGTTTTTACGGGAACACCTGGTGTTTTCGTGCGCTTGGAAGACACGATCGCGGGCTTTAAAGGAATTGCAGATGGTGCATACGATCATTTGCCTGAGATGGCCTTTTATCTGGTAGGCACGATCGAAGAAGCAGTTCAAAAAGCTCAGCGTTTAGCGAAAGAGGCTGCATAAACCCATGGCAACATTTCCCTTCACTCTGGTTTCTCCTGAAAAAGTGCTGTTTAGCCAAGAGGTCAGTATGGTTGTGATTCCTGGCCAAAAAGGTGATATTGGTGTGTTGCCTCATCATGCGCCTCTTCTTACCCTCTTGCGTCCAGGGGTGGTTACGGTGTATGAGAATGCAAAAATTTTGATTAGAATTTTTGTGGATGGTGGATTTTCAGAGGTGACACCTGAAAAATGTGTAGCTCTTGTGACAGAGGGAACGCCACTTGAAGCCCTTGATAAGGCTGCATTAGAAATGGAGATTAAAAACTTGCTTGAAGATATAGTTGACAGTAAGACCTTTGAAGAGCGCAAACAAGCAAGTCAAACCTTAGAGATTTCTCGTGCGAAACTCATGGAAATTATAAGTCATCAAAAAGGGTCTTAACGAAATATTAAACTCTCTTGTATAATGTGATCCATTATAAAGAGGCTTTCATCAAGACTTTAGATAAGAATGAAGAACAATGTCTGAGAAATGGAAATCTGAAGATATAGACTGGTCCTTATTTGACCCTCAAAAGGTTAATCCGGAAATTTTACGGCTCATGAAAGCCGGAAGCGTTATAGAATATAACAGCTTGGATTATGGACTTTACCTCAGAAATGTTTTTGCGGGGGATGAGATTTTTCATAGGGCAATTGAGGCGTGGTCAAAAGACGAAGTTAAACATGGAGATGTTCTTGCTAAATGGATCACATTAGCCGACCCCACCTTTGACTTTGAAGATCGTTTTAAAGCGTATGTGACGGGATTTCCCATTGATACTGCGGCCACAGAATCAATTCGTGGTTCACAAGCATCTGAACTTCTCGCGCGCTGTATGGTTGAAATTGGAACGAGTACTTTTTACACAGCGATTAAAGATGCGACCGA
>JAKBAL010000412.1 GCA_021809225.1 Pseudomonadota bacterium
ACTGGCTCTTTCTTCTGTAGTCAGAAAATTCTTCATTCCTAAGTATTAACACATTTTTAACCTTTACTCAAATCCTTACGCCCAACATTCATTCACGATGGGTATAATAATAGTAAGGAATAATGCGACTTTCTGAAAGGGCGGGATTGGCTGCGCTATTTTCAACAAGTTGCATAATCTTTTCGTGTTGTTCTTGTAATGAAATCTTCTTATTAGCACGCAGCGCCTTAAGATGGTTTAAGGTTTTGAACATGTCCAGAACCTGCTTTTGTCCTTCTTTCGTGGCTAAATCTTTCCAGTCATCAAAATGGTAATGGGATTCAGATTGTTGTAAACCTGCTTGGATTGTCATGGCATGATTAGTTTGGCCGTATCTCTTGCGATCTAGAAGTCTCCATTTTGCAAAAGCTTCTAAGGCAGGCTTGCCTTCTTCACTGATAGCGTGTTGAAGAATAATGAGCTGAAGTTCAGGGAATACATCGTCAAGACCCGGCTGGTTGGGTAAGTTTTTGTTTTCTTTCGAGGATCTTGGTAAGTTTTGTCCTCCATGTTGTTCTTCTTCTGCTCTCTCCATCGACCAAACAGGTTGAACAAAAGAGAATACAGTACCCATTAACATTAATAAACGGCTAACTTGAATCTTCATAACCACCAAATTTCTAAAAAGGTATTGAACGTATAATAATTTATATAGAATATATTATTCTTATTTTCAAGCTTAATAAGGACAGCGTACGAGGTCATATAGAATGAGACTCAAGCAGCCTTAAGAACAGAGTGATTAATCTACTATTTCCCCTTTTCATCTTTCAGGCTAAACTCATTCTAAGGAGAATCAGATGAAACGAATGTTATTCGTGCTTTGGAGTTGGGTGTTATTCAAGGGAAACCTTCTTGCTACCCAACTACCCATGGTGAGCACGCAAAGTGAAGCCACAGCTACCCCGCATATCAAACCTATTAAAGTCAGTGAGCTTAATGCTAACCTTTTTTCAGCTGTTTACGATTTTCTTAAAGACACTGGATCCATTGTTTTTGAGGGATTTGTTTCTCTGAAGGATTTCATTGAAACGGGGGAGTGGCTTGTTCTAGGACTGCAAAATCCCGAAATGCGCCCTCTTTTGGGGTCATTTGGCGTTCGTCTCTTAATATCTGTTCTTCTTGCTTTTGCAATTTCTCAAAGTATTTCGTCTTGGTTGACACCAAAAATTCATGATCTTTTACTTTCTAAGGTCCATCCCACGCCTCAGAAACAGAAAAAACTTATCTTTGCAGCTCTTCTTTCCATTATATCTCCTCTTGTGTTCGGTTTCTTTCTTTATACAATTTTTCGAATCTTAAGTCCTCAGGATGGAATTTATCTAGAAGTGGTGCGAATTTTAAGCTCAGGTTCTGTCACGATTTGGGTGCTTCTGAACGTGGCACATGTCTTCTTAAAGCCCCTAACCGTTGAGCATCAGCACATTCCTCTTTCTCAAGAAGTTCTCGCCACAACCTATATCTGGATTCGGCGGATGGGTGTTGTCGCTCTTTTTGGTTTTTTTGCCCTTGAAGCTGGAGCACTGATTCGTCTTCCTGTTGCAGGCGAAAGGCTTCTCTTGCAAAGTTCTGGGTTTATTATTGCTATTTTAGCCATTTTAATGATGTTTGCTCTTCATGAAGAAGTAAAAGACTGGATTCACAAACAACGAACCCATCTTAAGCTTTCAAAATTGAAGAAGGCTCTGCTTCCTTTCCTAGAGTATAGTTATATCCCTGTGATCATTTTTATTGTTATCAGCTATGTCAGCTGGGTTACGGATGAGTTGGATCAGTTTCATTTAGTGGTTTGGAAGAGCTTGTTTACTCTTGCTGTATTCCCTCTTTTACGTATTGCAGCCTATTGGATACGTAAGCTACGTATTCTCTGCATCCAAAAAAAATTACATCGGGTTTCTCGTCCTTTGGCCCAGCGTGCTATTTTTTATAGCCGGCAAATTGATTTCGTGACACTTATCCTTTTAAATACAGCTGCTTTCCTTTTTGTACTCGATTTATGGGGGTTCAAGCCTTCCTATTTTATCTTTTCGGAAACGGGACGACTGATAGCGGAGAAAGCCTTTAGTATTTTTGTGATTATCATTGCAGCTCTTATCATTACCCGTACAGGTAATGATCTTCTCACAAGGTATTTGAGTGAGGGGAAGGGGGTCTTAGATGACATGCAAAAGCAAAGGGCTGCGCGCTTTAAAACAATCTCTAGCGTGAGTCGAAATGTGCTCCGTATTGCTGTTTGGACTCCCGCTATTTTATTCATTGTTGTTGAGCTTGATGTAGATGTTGTTCCCATTCTCGCCACAGTCGGAATACTTTCCATTGGACTTTCTTTCGGTGTGCAATCTCTTGTTAAAGATTTAATCACGGGCTTTTTTATGCTTCTCGAAGATGCCTTTGCCGTTGAAGATCTTATGGTCATTAATGGGCAGATGGGGCGTATTGAATCTTTGACAGTCAGAGTGGTGCGTCTTCGGGCAACTGACGGGTCACTTTATACCTTTCCTTATGGAAACATCACAAGCCTTTGTAATCAAAACAGAGGCTATTCGGCAGCCGTCATGCTTGTCCGAGTTGGACTCGATGCGGATATCAATCAGGTTTTTGAGGTGTTAGAAAAAATTTCTGCGGATCTTAAAAAAAATAAAACCACAAGTCTTATGGTTGTCGGAGCCATTGAAATTGATGGGATTAATGAGGTTAATGACCACGCCATGGAAATACGGGCTGTCATAAAAACAAAACCCGGTCAACATTATAAAGTGAAATGGGCATTTAATCGCCTTTTAAAACAATACCTTGA
>JAKBAL010000413.1 GCA_021809225.1 Pseudomonadota bacterium
TTAACAGTGAGCAAAATTGTAAACATGGGGATTACCTGGATACTCACTTTCTCCCCGTCCTAATAAATCGGGGCAAACAACACGGAAAGACTGTTGCAGATCTTTCGCAAGGTAATCAAAATCTCGGGAGTTGCGCGTCAAACCATGAACGCAGAGTAAAACATCTTTATTATCAATCTCTCCCCAATCAACATAAGCGCTTTTATAAAAACCTTGAGGTGTTAAGCTCCAAAAAAAATTGTGTCGCTCCGTCGTCTGCGGGTTATCCAATAGGTGCCTCTTTACTTTTTATTATTTTTTAGGAATCATACACCATCTATCCAAAAAGAAAACCGAGGTTTTATAGGTCCCTTTTTTATTATTCGCTTAGCAGCGGGGATCCATAGGCCCACAACTCTGGGAAGTATGACTTTTAAACTCGGTCGATGTTTTAATCATATTATGATTGATGTGAGTTGTACGATCGATTTTAGCTTGGACTATCGCTTCTGAACCGATGAGCAACAGACAGCTTATCATCAAAGTATTTACTATTTTCATAAACTTTTCTCCTTTGCTATGAATTAACGGTTAACTCCTAAATTGCTTATGGTGATGACAACGTGGATCTACAGGATTACAATGATGATAAAAAATATCATTTTTATCAATATTATCTTCAATATTTTTATTATTCAATTGATTTGTTCTTATGTTACTTTCAGCAACAACTGCTGTGCTCATAAAAAACAAACAGAGAGTAATTAAAATATTTAAGGTTTTCATAAAATCCTCTTGTCATATTTATTAGTATAAAATTACTGTTATTTAAATTTTAACATTATAAAGTAAATAAATTATTAATATTTTTGCATCAAAAAAATATATGTTTTTCTTAAAATGTTTGATCTATAGAATTCAGCATAGGTTTAGTCGTTATTTTCCCTATAAAACTGGAGGTTAGAAGAAAAATTCATTAACATTTTTTTAAAATTGATGTTATATTGACTAACTTAGTTTGCGTAACGTATTGGTAAGTTGCTATGAATTTCCAGAAAAGGGGATGAATGTGCTGGGGCTTGTTTTTAACAAAACCCGACAAATAAAGCTCTTTGCAACACTTCTTTGGAAGCCTTTGTTGTGTTTTTTTATTTCATTTATACTTTTTCTGTATCCTTCCCCTTCTTCTTTCGCAATGGAGGATGAGGAGCCCTTTAGCCTTACAGTTCGTAGTTCAAATAATAACAATGACTTACAGGAAGTATGTGAAAATTGTAATGGTACTGGTGTACGACGTAGGAATGTTGGACAAGATAATGATATTAGAGCTGAAGCAGAAGATTTTGAACAGTCTTCAAGCTTAAATTCAGATGTATCCTTTTTGATTGATAATCCTCTGCATCCATCGCGATTGAATCTTAATCGAATAATTGAAAGAATGAGTGTTTACAATCCAAAACGTGCTCGTCTTGTGAGCCCTGATGCACTTCCTTTTGAAACTTCAGTCGTTATTATGGATCTCTCAAAGGCTCCCGATCGGGTGCAACGTGTGCCTAGAACTATAGAAGATGCAATAGATTCACGTTTAGAAGTAGAGAGTCATTCAAGTGCTCCCGAAAAGTGGACAGATACGATTCTCTTTCTAGACGTATTAGACAACAAATTTTTTATTCAACGCGTTTCTAAAAAAACAAGATTTTTACAGGGACTAGGCGTTATTTAGGAAGCAATGGAACCCTTTGGTCCTATACCTTTATGCTTATACTTAGCCCAAGATCTCTTTGAGTGGCTGCCTGTAGGGGGCCCTGTTTCTACTGGGCTTGTTATGTCAATGATGGGCTTAGCTATGCCGGGCTGTGTACGACAGATGTGGGAACGTGCAGAAATTATAGGAAGTATGTGGGATCAAAATGATTTTACGACGAGTAAATCAGATAAACAACCTCATAAACAGCCTTTAGGTATTGAAATAGAAACAGGGATGCGTTCCTGCTGTAAGTACGTTGCGATTCCTACGCCTCTACTCACTAAAGTTGCTGCGGGATGTAGTGCTGCCTTACGTGCTGCACCTTTTACTCTCGTTTTTTGGCAGATAGAGTCTTATTTTCCTTGGTATAGAGCGCTTTTCACACTACCTCTCGCCACGTTTTATTTTGAAAACGCATATAGATTAACTGTAGATTTTCTTACTCGAGTTGAGCATGAAAGAAAAACCGCAGCAAATTATGCGCTTTCTTTGAAAAAGAAAGGTCTTAGTGAACGTATAAAGTCAATGAAAAAATTTGTTAATGCTGAAGGAAGTGAAAAATTAGTAGAAGAACTCTACACAATGATTCAAAAGGAGATGTCTCAAGAAGTATCAGGAAAGCGTGGAAGTTCAACAGAAGCCATTTCTGCACTGAGTGTTCTTTTTTTTAAATTCACGAAAGATAATCATATTAGGCGTCTTCAACAAGAGCTTGTTGAACAAATTCATAGACTTAAAAGTGCTCGATCACAATCTATGGTAGACTTTGATGAAACACATCCTTTGAATGAGATTGCAGAGCAAGTTAATAGTCTTCCCCTTCAAGCTACAACGAACTTAACGAGAGATTTCGATAATCTTACAGCTCCTACAACAGCAAGGACGTTACTCACTGGTGCAGCAGCTGTTTTTACAGGAGCAGCAACTGTGGGTCGAGCCATTATTACAAGCTGGGTTGTCGATCAAATTTTGCAAGCCGCTGGATTTAATGTGACCGTTTCCTCTGGTATAAGTCAGGCAGTAGCGGTAGCAGATGTTATCTTTAGAGCGATTAGTGAATGGGACGTTCAAGAAAATGCTTTTTTGAGGCTACGCAGCCTT
>JAKBAL010000414.1 GCA_021809225.1 Pseudomonadota bacterium
GGTCAAAACGGTAGGTAAAGACGCCATTCCTATCGTTTTCAGTGCGGTAACAGATCCTATTGCGGCAGGTCTTGTCTCCTCTCTTGAAAATCATAAGGGAAATGTCACAGGAGTCATGGATGCCCCTCCCATTAAAAAGCAGATCGAATTTATTAAAACGATTCTTCCGATGGCTAAAACAATTGGTATTCTTTATAATCCGGGAGATAGTGGGTCTGTTTCTTCCCTAGAAGCGATTCGCAGCCAAGCAAAAATTCAAGGATTTACTCTTGTTGAATCTACCCCTTTCAAATCCTCAGAAGTTCAAACTGCTGTTCTTCAGTTGGTCGGAAAGGTTGATGCAATTTATGTGCCTTTGGATAATATGATTGTCTCAGCCATGAAAACTGTTTCTTCTTTAGCTCTGAAACATAATCTTCCCGTTTTTACGGCTGATAGTGGATCTGTAGAGGCCGGAGCATTTGCTTGTTTAGGATACAGTTATCTTCAAACAGGACGGGAAACTGGCGATATGGTTGCAGAAATTTTGGATGGGAAAGCCCCCTCTGAAATTGCCGTTGCATCTCCTCATACAATTGATATATTTATCAATCAACATGCGCTTGATAAATTAAAGATTGTTCTTCCTGATGAAGTTCGCGCTCAAGCGCATTTTTACACGCCTACGCTTAAGCTTAGCGATTAGGTCCCGACAGAGAAATAGAAGTTGCTATGAGTGTGAGCTCATGGAGTTTCATTAAGAAACGGAGTTTTTAACGTGAATTTAATTCAATTCATGGGCGCTTTAGAAGTTGGATTTTTATATGGCCTTGTCGCTATGGGCGTTCTTTTGTCCTTTCGTATCCTGGATTTTCCGGATTTAACGGTCGATGGAAGTTTGCCTCTAGGCGCAGCCGTTTGTGCAATCCTTATCGTATCTGGAGCGAATCCATGGTTGGCGACGGGTTGTGCCATTCTGGCGGGCATGGTTGCGGGCTTTACGACAGCGTATATAAGCGTTAAGTGGAATATCCTTCATCTCCTCGCCAGTATTTTAACCATGACGGCTCTTTATTCAATTAATTTGCGGATTATGGGGCGGCCCAATATTGCTCTTTTGGGGGAGAAAACTATTTTTACGCCCATTGAAAATTTTACATCCCTTGAAGAATTCTCATATCTTCGTCATTACACCATACCGTTGGCTATGTTTGTTATTGCGATTTTTGTTTTATTGCTGCTCTATCGCTTCTTAATTTCTGAAAAAGGGCTTGCCATGCGGGCCACAGGGGCCAATTCGCGAATGGCTAAAGCGCAAGGAATTGCTGTCAATCGCCAAGTCATTTTAGGCATTGGACTCAGCAATGGACTTGTTGCCCTTGCTGGTGCTCTCTGGGCGCAAAGTCAAGGCTTTGCAGATATAAACATAGGTGTTGGAACAATTGTCGTGGGTCTTGCTGCCGTCATTGTGGGGGAGGCCTTTTTCAATCCCAAAGTTATTCTTATGGCCCTTATTGCTTGTATTTTTGGGTCTATTTTTTATCATCTTGCCATTACTATAGCTTTGAATGTAAGCTTTTTAGGTCTACAGGCCCAGGATCTTAAACTTGTAACGGCTGTTATTGTTGGCCTTGCAATGGTGATTCCTAGACTCAGAGCTAAATTACTTGGTTTTAAAGCGTCAAGGAGCCAAGTATGATTCGCTTGACTGATTTACATGTTACTTTTAATCGTGGAACAGCCATGGAAACCAGGGCTTTGCGCGGCGTTACCCTTAATATCAAAAAAGGGGACTTTGTCTGTGTAATAGGGGGAAACGGGGCTGGTAAATCTACCGTCCTCAATGCTCTGTGCGGCGATATCATACCAGAGCGTGGAAAAATATCCATTGATAATCAAGATGTTACAACGCTTATGTCTTGGCAGAGAGCGCCTTATGTTGCTCGTGTCTTTCAAGATCCTTTGGCAGGGACATGTGCTAACCTTACCATTGAGGAAAACATGGCTCTTGCCATGGGGCGTGGAAAAAAAAGGACATTAAAATTTTCTCTTAATAAAGAGCTCCGCGAAAAGTTTCGCGTCCATCTTAGTCGCTTAAAACTCGGCCTTGAAAATCGCCTTCAAGATCCCATTGGGCTTCTTTCGGGGGGACAGCGACAAGCTGTAAGTCTTATCATGGCTGTTCTAGAGCCGATGAAGATTCTTGTTCTTGATGAACATACAGCGGCTCTTGACCCCAAAATAGCAGCCTTTATTTTAGATCTCACACGGGAAATTGTGGCAGAAAATCAGCTCACAGCCTTGATGGTGACCCATAGCATGCACCAAGCTCTCGATCTTGGAAATCGGACCATAATGCTTTACGAGGGGCGTGTTGTTTTTGATGTCCGTGACGAAGAGCGTAAAGGCCTTACAGTTCCTGATCTTCTCAATCTTTTCCACAAAGCGAGTGGTCTTGAGCTTGATGACGATAGTTTATTGTTAAGTTAGCCATGACTTACGTCGTCACTGAAGCTTGCATTAAGTGTAAATATACGGATTGCGTCGAAGTTTGCCCTGTTGATTGTTTTTATGAAGGGGAAAATATGCTTATGATCAATCCGGAAGAGTGCATTGATTGCGGTGTGTGTGTGCCTGAATGCCCAATTGAAGCGATTCAACCCGATACGGATCCGGGAATGGAAACGTGGGTTGAACTGAATGCCCACTATGCAAAATTATGGCCGAATATCACACGTAAGAAAGAACCCCCTGAAGACGCTGACTTGTGGGCCAGCGTTCCCCATAAATATCCCGATCACTTTAGTCCTGAGGGAGGCAATAAAGCAAAGTAGAGGTGCGGCATG
>JAKBAL010000415.1 GCA_021809225.1 Pseudomonadota bacterium
CGTGTGAAAGCGTCTCCGTTTCTTATGGGGAGTGGGGCTAACAAGTGGCGTGTGACCTTTGATTGGATTTTATCAAAAGATAATTTTCTCAAAATCTTAGAGGGAAATTTCGAAACTTCCGAGGAACCTCAACCCAAAGAAGAAGGTCATCTTAGCAGAGGAGAAGAAAGAAGAAAAATTTTAGAATCTATTGAAGACCCAATTTGGAAAGAATGGTGTATGCAACTCAGCAGAGATAGCCTACTGAATGGTGGAAGCCAACAAAACAATCAGATTTCTTTGTTTGAGCTCAAAGACATTGTCAAGGCACGGTTTGTAGAGTTTGATGGAAAACTCGTTTGGATTAAGAGTGCGGATCAACAAAGTCTTAACCGAATAGAGAAGGTCCGCTTGAAGTTCTTATCCATTATGCAAAGGACATATCCGAAGGCCAGAAACATTAGAGTACAAATCGAAGGGAAGGGGGGAGAAAAGGCAACTTCTATCCTCTGTAAAAGCTTTTCGTGTATCACTCATGATCCCCGTGTGTTGCTGCAAAAAACGGCGCGCGCTCATCCTCCGTTCATGCCCCACATTCCTAACTTAAGAAGAGGAGAACTCCATGTTGAATAGAACCAGAATGATAGGGAACTTGACTCGTAATCTAGGAATTTGAATTGAAGAGGATGCGGTTAAAAAGGGACACTTATAGGGAAAAAATATATAATTTTTCTGAAGATTTAATAAAAAAGAACAAAGCGGAAAGCAGTATCAATAATAGAAGAAGCAAGAGACATGATTACATTACAGGTTACAGTACAATTTAGCCGATCGATGATGGGTTCAAAAAGTACAATTCAAGAGGCTCTTAATGAAGATAGAATTCTATCTAATGAAAGCCTCTTCAAAAAATTTGGTACAGAGGGGGCGTCAATTCGCTTTGGAAGTCTGTGAGATTGACAAGTAAGGGATTGGCCCTCAGAATTTATCAAACACTCTATGCGGAGGTTCAGAATGGTATACTTATCAATCAGCAAAAAGAGGGAAGACTGTTGCATGTTATTTTACAGATAAATCCATATATTCATGTAACCCAATAAAAACATAGTGATAAAAATTGAAGGCATGTCTCGAACGAATATGGATCAGTAAGGTTATGTAAAGAGTGTTGGTCCTTCATGAAAGGTGAAATAAAATGAATGAACCTCTTCGAATAAAGTGTGTGGGTGTTGAATACAATGGAGATTTTATTTGTATTCAGGCTTACTCGGGCTACAATTTTCTTATGGCAGATCCTACCACAACCGAATATTTATTAATAGCGGATACGCCAAATGAGGTACTTGGTAAGGCTGTTCTTGACGCTCTAAAACAAAGTCGATTTTTGTCATATAAAGAAGAATGCGCATTAGAAAAAGTGGCGGAAAAATACTATACTGCTTGGATCAAAAAAATGGTAAATCGTTACGGTTACAAAAATAAAACTGAATTATTTCAGAATATGAAAAGCTGTATGATTGAACGCCACGAAAATGTTCTTACGATCCGCCCTAGCCATCATGAAGACTTAGAAGTATGGAGGTGTGAAGGAATTATCGAGGAAGCTGACCTTAAAATTTCAGTAAGTAGTTCAGCGGCTAAAGTTGGAGCGGCGCTACGCATCGCTTTTAGCCGCTGTACTGGTTAAGGGAATTTATATAGAACAATGGGTTATACAGTCTATAAGTAAACAACAAATTCACAAGTTGCTGTTACACAGTATCAAAAGTCCATTTAGATGGAACCCTCTGTGTACTTACAAGTCAGATTGAAGAAGCTACTCCTACAAAAACGGAAAAATTGCTCAACAAAAATACTAAAAGCCTGTTACTTAATATTTCAATATTTTGATGTCAGGTTTATACTTAATGAATTCCAAGAGCCTTTTTCCTCCTTCATCATTTAGGGAATTGGAAGAAACATCTAACTCTGTCAATCCAGGATGGTGGTTTATCGCTTGAAAAATATGGGGCAATGACTCTGATGTAAAATTATTTCCACTGAGGTTAAGAGTGGTTAGATGTGATGCTTGGGACAAAAAATGACTCACTTGTTGTGATTCATTGTCTATGAAACCATAACCGACAAATTCATGCCCCTTCATCTCTGCTGGGAGCTGCCTGAAGAGCATCATCTTCTTCAGTGATTGGACTGTCTCGTCGCTAAAAGAGTTTTGTTTAGGTATGATTTGTGCCATGGCCCTCAACTCTTCTTGGTCATTCATAGCGAAGGATGGTAATGAAGAGTAAATACAAAAGATTGAAACAAGTAGACTTAGTCGCGCTTTTTTAATCATAAAATCCTCTTTTTTAATAAATGATACTAATTTTTTATTAAATGTCAAATTAAATTTTAGGAAAATAAATATTCTTGGGTGAGGCATTAGACCTCGCTTTTGCGACCAAAGGATTTGTCACATTCTGAAAACTCAACAAACTTTCTTGTAGCAGGCTACGAGGTAAGTAATTATATACATAACAAAATTGTTTTTCCTCTGTATTAGAGGAAAGATTTTTTACTTCTTGCGCCGTAAGTCCTGTTATAGAGGCTATAATTTCAATATTAATGTCGCTCATAAGCATGTTTTTTGCTATTTTTTTAACTCTTTTTTCAATACCTTTTTCAAGTCCCTCATCAAATTTTTGTGCCAACGAAGCATGATAAGCTCCCTCGTATTTTTCTGCTTGCTCATAAGTTAATAATTTTTCCTCATTCCAGGAAAAGCGGTTGAGAGCATCATAAGCTCTCTCAATAATCTGATCGTGACCTATGATTTTTTGAAGATTCTCTTCTGACGTCTCCTTCA
>JAKBAL010000416.1 GCA_021809225.1 Pseudomonadota bacterium
AGAATGAGACTTCCTTTGGGTTTGCAAGGTAGTTTTATGGGCTTTTATTCTCCCACAGAACAAAATGAGAGCAGAATGCCGTCAACCGTTATGAGGACCTTTTTAGAAGGAGGACAGATCTTCTTTGCGCATGAAGTAGGCCAATTAGAAATCAGAGTAAAACCTTACGCTCCTTCCCTGATGGTAGATCTATTGAGCCAAGAAGTAACAATGTCATCTCAAACTTTAAAAAACCAAGATGAGAGGGAACGACTTTTAACGGGAGAGCATATCTTTCAAGCAATTCAAGGAGATCCCTTGTTAAAGCATAAATTAGAACAAGCTTTTCGTACAATGGAAGACAATGAATACTTCAGAGTAACCCCAAGGGAAGATCTAGCAATAGAAAAAGGAGACAAATATTCCTCCTTATATACGAGAGAGCTTTATGAGTATCTTTTGTTAAAAACAGGACATCTTGTAAAGGGACCAGAAATTTGATGTCATCCCATATGGTGACAGGGTCTCAGAGCTAGTCCGACCTGAAGAAGTAGATATTTAAAAGTTTTTAGGATAAAAAAAGAGGACGACTAAAAGGCGAGGGTCTTTTTAGATAAAAGATTCTTGGGAGAACATCCAGGAAAGAGAGTTTTATTTTTTTAAGGACGAGCCTGAGGTTGTAGCCTGCTCCTGACAAACAGGCATTAAAAGTATTGCCCAATGTGCCCTTGAGATAGTTTCGTCCGAGCTTCCCGTCCATCTTCATATGTCCAATCACAGGCTCAATGGCTGAACGACGTTTTATCCGTTTTTTAAGGGAAGAAGAAACCCTCTTTTGACCCGACATAAAGACATCTGTTTGCGTGATGCCATGCGCTTTATATCCTCGATCAACGAAGACTTCTTCAGGCATTTGATCTGTGAGTCTTTGAACGTGCTCAAGCGCTCCCTTTAAAGTGTGTCCATCATAAGGCGCCCCCGAGAGAGATTCCATTCCCATCACAAACCCTTGTTTATGGGTGACGGCAATGGAGACTTTATCTCCAAACTCATAACGCTTTCTAGATTTTCCCTTACTAAAACAGAGAACCTCTGGCGCATGAAGGCTATAAAGTTTATCTTTAGCGGGTGCCTGTAAAAGACGGAAGACAAGCCCAAGAAGCTCTTCCCACTGACTTGATATTTCTTCTTTTTTGATTTTCCTTGTAATATCCCGATAAACACGACCCACAAGAATTTTAAGAGTTTTGAGAGCACGATTCATTCTTTTGTATTGTTTTGCATGCGCGTATCTGGAGATCTGGGAGGCAAGATGCCGAGCTGTTCTTGTGTAAGTCTGTCTAAGTTTTAGCCCAGATTCTTTTGCCTTTAATACCATCTTTTCCAATGCTTTCAGGTAAAGTCCTGAATCCGTTGGATAAGCAATGTTTTTTTCTTGGATCGTTGTATCTACAATTGTTCGTTTAAAATCGCGGGCTTTAATCGTTTGGCTTTTAAGTCCAGCATCAAGGGTCAGTTTTAAGATCTTTTCACACCCTTCTTTTCCAATTCTCTTTCGCCATTTAATTAAGGCTGTTGGATCAATTGGTAATCTATGCTCAAAAAAATCATTCCCACAAAAATACTGATAATACGGGTTCTCTACAAATCGAGCGACGATCTCTTCATCGGAACATTTAAACGTGTGCTGCAGGAGTAGAAGCCCTGCCATTAATCGGACAGGCTTCCCGGGTCTCCCCATATGTTCATGGTAATAAACACCAAATTCATCGGAAATTTTCTGCCAATCAATCAGTCCCGAGAGCTTGGCCAAGGGATGAGTTTTATCAATCAAACCTTCAAGTTCCACCCGAAAGAATTCTCTTTGCAGCTTCTCATTTTTGGCGATCGGTTTCATCTAAAATACACCAGTTTTTGAATGGGTTGTTCTTGTTTCCTGGTGTTTATTTTACCCTACTTTTCCTTACTTTTCACTGTATTTCTATGGCTTTAATGTCTTTTTCAGGTCGGACTAATTATAAGGTCAATCGATTAAAAGAGGCCTTAAATATTAGTCTCAACAAACATTACCCTGCTTATGTCTGTCTTCAACCACATTATAACCTCTGGAATCGTGTTGAATTTGAAACTGAACTTGAACCTTTATGTCTAGAGAAAGGTCTCGGAGTTATTAACTACTCTTCATTGGCAAGTGGATTTCTTACAGGTAAATATCGCTCCGCAGCTGATTTTCATAAAAGTGTACGCGGAGCAAGGATGGATAAATACCTGAATGAACGAGGATTTAGAATTCTTGATGCTTTATATAAAATCTCCCTCACGTATCAAACAGTCCCTGCTGCCATATCGCTTGCGTGGCTCATGCAATGCAAAAGCATTACGGCGCCCATTGTGAGTGCAACAAGCATTGATCAGCTTTCTGAGCTTGCAAAGGCGATAGAAATAACTCTTACACATGAAAATATACTTACTCTAAATGAAGCAAGTCTACCGTAGAATTCCTTATGACTATATACCTCACTCTACACAATCAATATCAATATTTTCAAATCTCCCCACTTCTCTTTCTTTTAAAAAAACCTTTTCAAGAAACTTTTTGTCTTATAGTCTCCTTCCATAATTTACTGTTTCAAAATCCATATGAACTTATGAACACATCCCATGTATATTGAAGCCATCAAAACCCATAGAATTGAGCCAAAAGAATCCCTAGAAACACTCTTGGAATGCTATATTTTATCTTTGCTTGAGAAAGATATCATCGCAATTACATCAAAAATCATTAGTATTTGCCAAGGACGTTTTATTTCTAAAGAAGAAATTTCAGATCGGA
>JAKBAL010000417.1 GCA_021809225.1 Pseudomonadota bacterium
CCGGTGATTTCAGTTACAGGGACAGAAAATTTGTTGATGGCCGCAACGCTCGCGAAGGGACAAACTCGCCTTATCAACGCCGCAAGGGAGCCTGAAATTAGTGATCTTGCCCATTGTTTAAACGCTATGGGAGCAAAAATTTCAGGAATTGGTACCGACACGCTTATAATTGAAGGCGTGAATCAGTTGGAAGGAACCACCCATCACGTCATCGCAGACCGGATTGAGGCAGGAACCTATGCTATGGCAGCAGCCATAACGGGCGGAAACTTACGCCTTAAAAATGCTCGGCTTGATCTTATCCCTACCGTCGCTCCTTTTTTGCAACAAGCGGGTGTTGATTTAAGGGAAGAAGAAGATGCACTTGTTGTTAAAGCACCTTCTACCCCTCTTCAAGGAGTTGATGCTATGACAGAACCTTTCCCCGGCTTTGCGACTGATCTCCAAGCCCAATGGATGGCCCTCATGAGTGTGGCGGAAGGAGCTTCGATGATTACGGAATCTATTTGGGAAAATCGCTTCATGCATGTGCCTGAACTCTGTCGTATGGGAGCCAACATCACCATCCATGGATCTTCTGCTCTTGTCAGAGGGGTTAAGAAACTCAAAGGGGCCCCTGTCATGGCGACAGACCTAAGAGCATCTGTCTCTTTGATTTTAGCTGGACTCATAGCTGAAGGAGAAACACTCGTGAGCCGAGTTTATCATTTGGATCGGGGTTATGAACGGGTTGAAGAAAAATTAAGAGCCTGTGGGGCTGACATTCGACGAGTGCGATAATATATAAGAGAAAAGACCTAAACATTGAGATGAAATAAAATGGCCTACACACCTTTACGAATAACCGCCGAAGATGGGGCTGACCTACAAGTCATTGCATCTTGCCTTCAAGATGCTCTTATTCCTCTTTCAGGAATGGATTATGATCAGACAAGCGGCCACTTTCACCTGGTTGTAAATCGCTTTTGTTGGGAGTGCGAGCCTGAAGAACTCGACGGCAATCCCTATTATGCACGCGTTGCTGCTGGTCTTGCCTTTCATTACGTAAAAGATGTGCAGAAAAAAGGACTTGATCTCCACAACAAAAATGAACTCATCAATCTTTTGACGATCCATAATGAGGAGGATAGCAGCATCCATCTCATCTTTTCAGGAGGGTCAGAAATTAAGCTCATCGTGGATCAAGTCTGCTGTCACCTTAAGGACATGGATGAGCCTTATCCAACAGCGAATAAGCCGGATCATGTTTAGAAAAAATTCATAACCCGTGTCCACCCACAGGGTGGTGGGATGCTCTCAATGAACTTAAACAAGAAAGACTGGATTGCTTCGTCTCTTTCAGAGACTCGCAATGACGGCTAGGGAGGTCGTCTTTGCGAGGAGCGTATGCGACGAAGCCATCCAGTCCTTCCTTGGGATTTCCGCCTCGATTCCTGCGGGCCTCGCAATCTTTAGCCCCGACCCCTTGAGCCGAGGGGGACGGCTGAGTATTTGTAGGTTATCGCCCTGATAGGGAAAGGCGTGAATTATCACAAAAAAATCCACCCCTTAAGAGAGGAGCGGATTATTTGTAGAAATAACTTTTAATTTTACCAGCAAGTCTACCTGGGAGACTTTCTAACTTTTGCTGGTGGCCTTAGATTTGTAGAAGGTTTATAGGGATGTCCCATACAAACAACTACATTTCTTTGAGTCGTTGGATCTGTTCCTAACCAAGCATCTTGAACAGTTCCATTGTGAGTACGGGAAACAACGTATTCCTTTCCACTGTTAATCAACCCCACGTCATGAATATCAGATAAAAATCCAACATAATCAGTCTCATTATATGGAGAATGGAGAAATCGCAGTTTCCCATTTAAGGTCGTAACGATTCCTGTAAGTTTTGTTCCACTATAATTATAACATGCAAAAGGAAAGCCTCCCGGAGGAGTTACCGTTTTAAGATACTCAATAAGACCAGGAACTCCACCCTCAGTCGTTGCAATAGGTTGCGTAAGATCTTCAACCGCTCTAAGTGCCTTTATGTCGTTTCTAGCTTGCGTAAGCAAATCCTGCGCTAATACAGCGACACTACTACCGACAAGGTACCCTTTTTCTTTTAAAAGTGCATTAAGCTGGTCTTGAAGACCTTGTATATCTGGAGTTGATTTATCTAAAAAACTTTTTAGGTCAGGATAGGGAGGGACATCTTTTAATTTTCCTGATTGAATTTCTTTTACGAGCCCCTGGAGTGAAGGAGGCAAATTCTTAGTTTCTATTTGAAGCGTGTTAGTTTTGGCATGAACACCAAAAGCCGTCCCCGATAACCCCATTAGTAGGGCCACCATAAAAAAATTTTTCATTTATTCCTCCTTGGGTATTTTTATCGTTTTATGATATAAGAAATTAATTAAGATTTCGTTGATAAAAGATTTATATAAAAAGGGAGAGTCGCCATGCGCACCATCATGATGTTTTTATGTTTTTTGATCTTTTTTTCTATGGGGCTGCAAAGAGCACACGCCCAAGAACCCGTCATCTGTGATCCCTTACAAACGATTGTTGTGAAGGTAGAGGTTGTCATTGAAGATCCTATTTTGATGGATTTACAAAAAAGAGGAATTCAAGAACTGTATCTTACGCCCGCTGAAGATTTTTGTTGGGAAAAGCCATTTCCTGTGGTGAATGGAACAACATTAACCCTTGTGGATACGGCAGATCCTTTGTCCCTTGACTTGCAAGACGGCCTTTTGGTGACCTATAAAAGCTGTGACAATAATATCATTTACGCTTATTGCCAAATGCCCCCTGAATGTTTGAAAGGGGA
>JAKBAL010000418.1 GCA_021809225.1 Pseudomonadota bacterium
CACAGTCGCCATCTTTTGAAATATAAATCTCCTTACGTTTTAGAATATAGCCATCTTCTGATGAGGTTTTAAAAGTATAACCAGCCATAGTTATCTTTTGCTGCCACTTATCTCCTGCAGAAAGCAATAAACCGTCAACTACAGCTTGAATTGCAATCAGTTGTTTCTGCTCTGCTTCAATGATAGCTCTTTCTTCTGCAATTAACGCCGAATCCCCTAACCTCTCTTTACACTGTTCTAACTTTCTCGAAATTTTTCCTGCATAAACATTGATTTTTTTCATCAATTCACTGTCAACTTCTCTTTCACCTCTTCGTACCAAAGCTATTTGGTTGTTTATCTCATCAAAGTCTTTCTTGAGTTCCAATAAAGCGGTTAATACTCTGACTCCTTTTTCAATTTTAGTTAGTTCGTTTCTCAGAAGAGTATCTGTTGTTGTTTCTTTTTTCTCAGATAATCTGATCATAAAATCTTCAATCACTTTGTTGTTTTCAATTTTTTCAGCAGCTACAGTATTGAAACCAAGTGTCTCAGAAAAAGCTTGAGCGAATTGTTCAAAAACACCACCCTCTTCTTTCTTTTCTTCAGTTCTGTAAACATCGCTCTTGATCGAATTAAATTCTTCTCTAAATTGAGCAATAATTTTTTGTATAGCAGCAATTCTCTCAACTTTTTCATAATCAATTTTTTTAATATCGAATGAGCCCTTTGAGTTACCACTCCCATCAAAAATCTTGCAATGATACTGTGCTACATTCCCATTAATTTCTGCCCACACATAAACCACATTAGAATCATGTTTGATTGAATCGATTGATGCTGTATTCGCTAGCACTTCAAAGCGATGCCTCACGTAAATTGACTTGTTCTCGTTTCTTTCCTGACGCTCTTGCGCTTTCAAAATACCATCAAACTCTCTTTCCGCTTTTTCAACTTTTACCACTTGCTCTCTTTTTTCTTTCTGCTTTTGCATATTGAGCTTTTCTTCTAAATTTCTGATTGCTCTCTGTAGCATGTCATCTTTAATTTTACCAAGAGCCTCTTGAACTGCTTTATTTTTGACGTTTCTTATAGTGTAAGAAAAAGCTATTTTCCATTCATCTATCCCATCTTGATCTATGCAGATATCTAATCTTTTTCTATATTCATCAACAATAGCCGCTATTTCTGTCGCTTCGGACGTTAATTGACCTAATATTAGTTGCACTCTGCACACAATACTTTCATTTTTAATCCTGCCCAATTTCGTACTTAAAAGTTCTTCTTGCTCCGTCATTTCACTTGCATTTTTAGCTTGGGCTAGGGTTGTTTTAAATTTAGTAATTATTTCCTTGGCAGTGTGCATTGCAAGTAATAATGCCTCGGCTTCTTTTTGCGTATCGCTAAGTTCAGCTTTAACCTTGAAGTCTGCACTCTTTATTTTCTCCATGTACAACTCAAGTTGTTCTATACACAGTTCAAATTGTTGAATGTGTTCATTGGCTAATTCAATTTTTTTGGTGCCGAAAAAGTCCGCCTGTATTTGCTTAAATTCTGCTTTAAGCAAATTGACTGCTTTTTTTCTCTCAACAATAATTTGCAGTTGTGCATGTTCCTGGCTACTTGTATCAACAGGGAATAAGAGATGTACTTTCCCAGATTCGTCTATTATTCTGCAACGATATAAATTTATAATCTGAGGGTTATCGTGAGGATTAACCTCTACATAAACCGTATTCTTTTCCTGCTGATGGGGCAACTCTAATTCGGAACTATCTAGAATTTGAAAGCGATAATCTGAAGTTCCCAGTTTTTCTTGCAGAAGAATCCGACCTAATGTCTCATGACTCTGTTTTTTTCTTGCTTCTTCTGCTTCTGCAACATTATTAGTTAATTTACTGATTAACTGCTGGGCCTCGGCTTGAAGGTCTGAAAATTCTGCCTTATATTTTTCCTGCAGCTTAGGTGGATACATTCTATCTAACACTTCTACATATGCTGACTTTATTATGTCAATATCCTCGCAGAAATCCTTTACTTTTAAGATGGCGGCGTTATATTCTTCTGGACTATTAGATTTAAACTTTTCTAAATCGGCAAGTGTTGTTCTCAATACATCGACGTCGACCGTGCTTGCTCTCCCCTTTCCAAGGATTTTTGCAACCTCTTTTTCAAGTGTCTCAATAACTGCAGCCTCTTTTTCAAGCTCTTTAGTAATTTCTGAGAAGGTTCCCGCAGTGATATAAAAGAGAACTGAGGTTTTGCTATTTCCATCGAAAACTTTGCAGGGATAACCTTTTTCTTCGCGCTTTTTGCCTACACATATTATATTATTGCCTGCTATTTTCTCATTAACGGCTTTTTCATCTGCTAGCATCTGAATGCGATAAGGGGTGTCTGAAAAGGGATCTTTTAGTTCATTGAAAATAGGTCCGAATGCGCGTAGTGCAGCATTCCTTTCTTGATTTTTCTGTTCATCTTTTGATGTACGTCTGTTCGCTGACATTTTGGCACCTCTCTTATTCCCTGTGATCGATTCTGGTCTGAGATCTGTACGCCTTTAATAATATCAAACACTTATCTTAAATAATAGTGCAAAATGCTTATATTTTAAAAAAAAATTATAAATAAACTCTAAATAGAGTAATTTTCATACTGATTTTCCAAAAGAGGAATGTTTATTGTGTATTTTTGGGGATGTAGGCATATTTAAAATCTTTATTTAGTCCTAAATATACCTAAAAAAGTGAACTAAATTAATTTATTAATCGTTCGGTTTTGAATTAAAGAGCGGTTGCACTATTATTTAAGATAAGTGT
>JAKBAL010000419.1 GCA_021809225.1 Pseudomonadota bacterium
AACCAAAAAACCAAAAAACCAAAAAACCAAAAAACAAAGGTGGATCCAGAGAAAATTAAAGAAGACCAAGTTGGTGTAAATATGCAGAGATTGAAAACCGCTGTTTGGGATAAATTTCATAGGATATTTAAAAGTAGAATCGTATCAAAGCAAAAGAGATATCATAACTCAGTGAGGAGAGGAGGGGAAAGCAAACCTGCAGAGGAGTGTGGAGAGGATGGAGCCCTGGGGAATGCCTTGCATCTGGATGAAATGGCGACCGTCTAAGCGCACCTGAATGGATGGGTTAGCCGATGATAAAGATTCAAGCAGCCAAGTGGTTGCAAGTTGTGCGCACACATGCTCATACTCATACGCAGGCGTATGATATACTGCATAAAATACAATCACAAGCAAAGCAGTTTCTCATGGTATAATGTAATTTATAGAGTGATTAACTTCACCTATAGAGATAATATATATTTTCACACCCACAATGCTAGGTGTCCGTAAACTTTCGCACACATGAGAATGCACCTTTTATCCTTGCTGTATTCTAAGCCAGCGATAGCGGATCAGTAGAATATTCACCGCTAAAAGAATAAAACCTGCATCACTTACTTGGTAATAGGTAGCCCAATAAGTAATATATATATATTATATTATTCGTAGTGCTCATCATCTATAAAACATACAAATATACATACTTATGCACACATCCTCACAAATATACAGAGGAGTGCGAGGGTAGGGGGGATTGCGCTACACACAGAGAGAAGATAGAAGATATGGTTAAGAAAAAGCTTGTACAGGGAAATAAAAAATGAATAATGGGCATCGTAGCATCCAGCACGCAAATCAACCAATATTAAGCAAGGGCAATCACTTCTTTTCGGTCATTCCTGAAATGGGGGATATATGGGGGCAAGGAGTCGAGGGGTAGAGAGATTAGTGTGTGATTGGCTTAGAATCTATCTAAAGAATAAAGCGACTGACACAAAACTATAGAAAAGGAAAATAAAAGATGAAATGAAAGAAAGAAAGAAAGAAAGAAAAAGGAAATAAGATTGGGAGAGAAAGACATACAGAAAGAAAGAGCCAGCCAGCCAGATAGACGGATATATATATATATAGATAGATGGATAGATAAATAGTTAGAGAGAGGGAGAGGGAGGGAGGGAGAGGGAGGGAGGGAGAGAGAGGGAGAGAGAGATCATATGTATATCTGAACCTGCAATTTTCTGCTTCCATGCCAAGGCTTCTATCAACTCCTCTTCAAAATGTTTTATCGTTTCCTGAGCAAAAGAATGCCAAGGTAAATACAAAGCGCGGGGAGAGGAGAAAAATATCGAGGAATCATAGAAAGAATGTGAAAAAACGGAATCCAGCGACAGAGAAATCTTAGGATAGGGAGAATATCAAAGAGAGGGAGAGAGGGAGAGAGAGAGAGAGAGAGGGAGGGAGGGAGAGAGGAATGGGAAAATAGAAAGAAAAAAAAGAGAGACAGAGGTATACACACACATACACACACGCACATCAAACAAACACACACCAGACAGTGCAGGTTCTCTGCTTGCTCCCAAGTGTCAAAACTGGCCCCAAAGCCCCGCCACCTTACAAGATAAAACACGGTGCCTGATATGATCTTCTTATCAAGAATCTCATTCACCACAGATACGCCCCGATCTTGCGGAAGACTCATGGATCAGAAAAAAAATGTGTCAATCAATCAATCAATCGATCAACAATAATAATGGACTTTGGGAATTCTTACCCAATTATGTTGGTTCTGCTGAGCTATAGATCTATCTATCTATCTATCTATTATGGTTATTATTATTTATCCATACTCTCATTCATTGCTCCCGAGCCCGAATAAGGCCAGCAGATTTTAAATTCAAACATTTTGTGCACACTAATAATAAACACCACCGATTTGAAGCAAGTCATGTGTGTATGTATGTACCTCCATCACTCCAATGCCTAAATAAGACCTCTTCTACGATTATATTCCTCCAAGGAAAATGCGCGAGATGATGATGGCCCCGAGCTTGCAGGCAGGGAAGTTAGGGGGGTGAGGGTGCTCAAGGCTATGAAAGAGAGGGGGCAGGGGAATTGCAAACAAGTTAGAGCATAGGTTTCATAGGAACTGCCATTAATAAATTCATAGTCTTGCAGCGTCGAAAAAAAAGGAGATAAGTAACCAAAGAGAAGGGCAAGAGAAAAGAACAAAACAAGCAAGAATATCGAGTGAAAAAGAGGACACACGCAAGGGGGGCAGCGGAATTTCGATATCCAAAGGGATGCTATGTGCTTCATAGACATCATCCACGCTCTCTGAATGGATAGCAAAGTGTGTTATGAGAGAAAGTGAGCGACAACCGTAGCAGGAGCAGCAAATCTATATCCTTATTTCACATGATGTGATGGATACCTTTGCGCTTCATCTGTTGATGCAATTCAACCTTCCTCTCTTCCTCCTGAGAAAGAGAATAATGATCAGAAAACAACTGAAAAGAAAGAAAGAAAGAAAGTAGGAGAAAGGCAAAGGAGAAAGGCAAGACCAAAAGAGCTGAAAGACATGCACATTCCAAATTTTACCTTATTTTCTCTCTTTCGAGAGCCTAAGCTGGGAAGAGTGGGTCGTCTTGTGTACACATCTGTTGTAATTTGTGAACATGTACAGCAACATGAGGGATAAATCGAAAAGGAGAAAAAGAGAAGGAAAGGGAGAGTATGTATGTGAGTGAGAGCGTATGAGAGGCAGTGAGTGAGTGATTGAGAGTGGTATGCAATGAAATTGTCAATATCATTTT
>JAKBAL010000420.1 GCA_021809225.1 Pseudomonadota bacterium
AGGAATATTTATCCCTCCTTGTAAATCGAACAGGCCTGAAAATTTGGCCATTTAAATGCTTATATATTTGAATTTTTTTTCTATTTTATGAAATATGTTTTAAACAGATCTCAATTTAGGTGGCCTCTTGCCGCAAATCAATTGATTCAAGCAAAGCTTGTGCACATGCAAACGGATATTTCTCTTGCAACTCTTGGGGGTTAGTTTAGGGAGGCCCCTCGCCTCTTCCCTAAAGTCTCTCATTATCAGTCTCAAGAGAGTCAGACGTGTGATAATATCGGGGCTTAATTAAAAACTTCCACCAAGCAAGGCGGTGGAGGATAAGGATAAATAAGACCAGGAACGTCCCTTCGGCGGCTAAGATATAAAATCCATAAGCACTTGCCATGCCTATGCCGGCTGTTGCCCACAAGGTTGCAGCTGTGGTCAGTCCCGTTGTTTTCCCTTCGGTTTTGAGAATGATGCCCCCACCGATAAAGCCTATACCGGAAACAACTTGTGCCGCAATACGCGAAGCATCGTTAAGAATGTGGTCTGAAATGAGGCTGAATATACAAGCGCCAACGGAGACGGCCATATATGTTCTTGCTCCAGCTGCGGATCCACTTATCGCTCTCTCCCAGCCTATAATGCATCCTAACAGGGTAGCATAAGCCAGACGCATCGACATCAGTAATTCGAGTTGCCAATCCATATGTATTCTCATAAATTATTATATAAAATTAATTTTTGCATACAAGTTGTGTTTTTTCAAGAAATGTCTTCAAAACCGAGGGAAGGGAGTGATTTTCAGGCACTTTCTTCTGTATTGCCAAAATACTTCTTGGGCGTGAAATAGAGCTTCATTTCGTTTTAAGAATGATTGCTCTAGAGCCTTAAAGCTACGCTGTAAAAAACAGCTTAGCTCCTAGCGAAATGAGAGCTCCGCCTGTGATGCGCTCAACCCAATGGCCAATAGAGTTAAATTTTTCCCGTGTTCGTTTTCCAGATAAGAAAAACGCGACAAAGCTAAACCACCCCAAAGTTTCAATAAAAACAATACATAAATAGAGTATCATTATGCTTAAAGGAGTGGTTTGAGATAGAAAAACTGAGAATAAACTTATAAAAAATAAAATAGATTTGGGATTAAGGGCATTGGTTAAAAAGCCAGAACGAAGGGCGGAAAGGGCTGAAATATCACGGGTGTGATGTAAGGTCTCTAAAGTGAGAACTGTTTTCTTAGCTTTAAGGCCTTTATAGCCAATGTAAAGGAGATAGCAGGCACCCCCATATTTCACCCCAAGAAATAGCCACGCATTTTGAGTAATGATTAAGCCAAGTCCAAACAGGGTATAGGAGACATGGACTAAAGATCCGAGAGCGATGCCCAAAGCTGTCAAAAGGGCGGTCTTGCGGGAGTAAATCAAGCTATTTTTGACAATGATAGCAAAATCAGGCCCTGGGCTTATCAGAGCAACCATAAGTAATCCAGCTAAACTTAGTGTAGGGGCTAGATAATCGAGAAAATGAAGTTCCATAGAAAATTCCTAAATAATTTGATAAAAAACTTACTTTCGAGCTATGAAATATTTAATTGCATAATATTGAAAATGTGTGTTGTAAGCAATCATATTCTTTAAATTTACACTCATTTTCATTCTCAGATGGATTGATTAAAAAAATTTTAGCGGCAGCTTTGATAAAAATTTGATTTTTTTTTTATAATGTATACATTCCTCTTGTGCATACATTTATTTATTTTAGAGAGACCTTCTTTGCAAGAATTCATTGAAACATGGGGATACGTAGCTGTTTTTTTAGGATCCTTGGTTGAAGGGGAATCCGTTATTTTTGTTGCAGGGTTTTTGGCCCATGAGGGATACTTATCCCTTCATATGATTATCCTTGTTTCATTTGTGGGGACTTTTCTTGCTGATCAAGCTCTTTACTTCGTTGGTCGGCGTTATGGAAATTTGATTATAGATAAATATCCTTCGATAAAGCCAAAGGCCGATAAGGCTTTTCTCTTTCTTAGACGTTATGACACTCTTTTTATTTTAAGTTTTCGTTTTATTTATGGTATTCGTATCATTAGTCCCGTTATTATTGGCAGTAGCGGCGTGGGAACTAAACGATTCCTGTTTTTAAATTTTATTGCGGCTGTTATTTGGTCTGTTGGCTCTTGTGTTGCTGCTTACTATTTTGCTTACCTTATCATGGATCAATTACACCTTCTTCCAAAAATTATCTTAGGTCTTGCTGTTATTGGAGGTGGAATTTGGTATTTCGTTTTCAAAAGGCGCAATAAGAAAATTTAAGCTGATTTAAAAGGAGTTATAAATGTCTCATCGGTACCCTGTAAATTGGGCAGAGTTTTATCGTAATGCCTGCGCCTTGGGTTGGCGACTCAATCAAGGACAAGTTTGGAAGGGACTTATTGCCATCACACGAGGAGGTTTGGTGCCAGCGGCAATTATTGCGCGAGAGTTAGGGATTCGAAAGATCGATACCATTAGTATTGTAAGCTATGATGAAAATGAAAAACAAACGCAACCTATCATTCTTAAAGCGTGCCAAGTAGAAGATTTCGGTAAAGGATGGCTGGTTGTCGATGATTTGGTTGACACAGGAACAACAGCAAAAATTGTTCGAGATATGCTTCCTCAAGCGCACATTACGGCTATATATGCTAAGCCTTATGGCAAAGAACATGTGGATAGCTTTATGACAGAAGTGAGTCAAGATACATGGATTGTTTTTCCTTGGGAGGAAGAAATTTAACTATTCTTCAGCTCACTATCGGATA
>JAKBAL010000421.1 GCA_021809225.1 Pseudomonadota bacterium
CTATGCGTCTCACCACTTCCCTTATAAGTATTCCTTCTTAAAAACAGCCCCTCAGTCTTAGAAAAATAGTCAATGACCCTCATTTTGAAAAAAACTTTTTAAAGCTGCAGTATTGACTTTTACAGGGAAACGAACACGTAAAGCATTAACATATCCTATGACAAGATCAGTTTTATAATTTGCTAATTGTTTCTCCTTAAAAGCTGGCATTTTTTCTTCATGCACTTTTTGTGTAGGAGGTATAATTGTGTTTAATACAACAACTGCAACTCCTTCAGGTGTCAAAACCTTTCCTGCATGATCAGGTCGCAAGGAAAACACAAGTTCTTTGACTTTATCTGAAACAGAAGGAGAGGGTTCAGACAAAGAAAGGCTTGGCAAAAGCGTCATTAAAGAAACTTTTCTATCCCCTTGATTGAAGGATTTTACATAAGCTTCCGCTTTTGCTTGAGCTGTTCTGAGTTGCTCATTTTCCGTCCATACCTTTAGAACACGGTCCTTGATCTCTTCAAAGGGTTGGAAAGAAGAAGGAATAACTTTATCAACGCGAACGAGGTAAGATACACCTTCTGGTGATTGAGTAAAGGGACTATCAGATGCCTCTTCAAGACTAAAAGCTGTATGGAGGATTTCTTGAGCTAATTCCTTGCTTTTAGGTAATTGAGGAGAGGAAGTTTGCATCCTATCAAGTCCATTTGCAGACACTTCTGTGAGCATAATAAGGTGAGACCCTGAAACCGTTGGGGCAAGTTCTTCAAGCGTAGACCCTCCCGCAATTTTATCATCCAACTCTTGGGTGAGTTTATAAGTTTTTTCTATAGCTTTTTCCTTTTGAATCTCTGTAACAATTAAAGGAGTTGCTTCATCAATGGTTTTTTTTCCATAAATTTCTGGCTTTTCCTCATACAGCGTTTTAATTTCTTCCGCTGTGACGGGAATATCCTTGGCAATAAGAGTCGGATCAATAATAAGAGCTGTTATTGTTCTAAGCTCAGGTGTCTCAAATTCTTTTTGATGTTCATTATAAAATGTATTTAACACATCAAGAGGAGGAAGAGAGGGTAAGGGCATTTCTTGAGGAGAAATGACGAGCATTGCCGCTTGTCGGTATTGATATTGAGCTTCAAAAAGTCGAGTGAGCATTTCATCAGGAAGATAAGCCCCGACCATAATGGCGTCAATAAGTTGTTGACGTATGAGCTCTCGGCGCATTTCAGCGATAAAAGTATCTTCTGAAAGATTATAAGCACGTAATCTTTGCGCAAAAACAAGTCGATCAAATTGTTTTTTTTCATTCTGAAAGGCGGGGATGGATTGAATTTGTTGGCTAATTACTTGATCACTTACCGTAAGACCTAAGTGTTCTGCTTCAAGGTTAAGAAGGATTTCTTGAATAGATTGTTTTAGGATTTGTTGGGGTAGACCTGCGTTCAAAATTTCTTCTTGCGTTATGGGTTGATCAGATTGAGCCATAATAATTTGAATTTGTTGTCTTATTTTTTCAGCAAGCTCATACCGGCTAATCGATAAATTTCCAACTTCTGCAACAGTAGCATTTGGATCATGGGGTCGAAACCAACTGCTTCCCCCAAAGAAAGCCACAAAACTTAAAGCTACAATGGCAAGGAAAACCTTTGCTACGCGAGACTGTGAAAATTTTTGAAAAGATTGAATCATGATTAACCTGCTCATTTGATTTTAATTTTGATGAATCGTACAGACTCTTGAGTTATCTCGCAAGATAAGAACCTTGACGTGTCGTATACATTTCTATAGTTGGAGTAGAAACTATGGATAGGTGGCCGAGCGGTTGAAGGCACCGGTCTTGAAAACCGGCAGACGTGCAAGCGTCTCGTGGGTTCGAATCCCACCCTATCCGCCATTTTCGATGTTTTGATAGCGTGGTTATAAGTCCTGAGGGACACTAGACGCTAACATCAGACGATAAATCACAACAAACTACACCTTTGAAAGGGAGCTAATAGCACTTTTTTATCAATGATGCCCCATGAATGTCTCACGAAGAATATTATAAAAAAATTCCTTATTTCTCAATAGAATAATGGGTGATAGCTATCGGTTTTCGAGACGGTTGAAATGTTTAACTGATAGCAAACGTTAACAAATTACACAAATAAAATCAATAGATTATTTTAAATTCTTTGCTACTGCTTATACAGATTTGTTACTGTTTTTTGTCCCCAAATGTCCCATGAGTGTCCCATGGTATGTAGGGCTATCGGTATCAACTTCCGAGGGCACTCCATACCAAACTGAGGATTCAAACATTCGCTGATCTTCTTTATAACTTTTTGGGCGTTTATTATTTCTGGCATACGTATTACCTCAATTTCTAGAAGTCATACCCTACGCGGATCAAAGCATCGCCGAGTTTTTGGCCGCCGCCGAATTGGGAGCTAACATTACCGATGACATACAAACCTTTGGCAAATTGGACGGTCAGGGCCAGGCCAGGGGCTACTTGGTTGCGGGTGCGATTATCTCCTGAGACCACAAGAGATTGGGCTTGATTCACAAGTCCTCCCTGAACTTTTGCTGAGTTCGGGCCCATGGACCGCTTGTGCACCCAGGAAAGTTGCAAGGCAGGACGGATTAGTGCATCACACAGAACATAGGTCTTGTACACTTGCGCACCGATCTCTCCTCTAAAGAATTGCGACATCCGGCCCTTAATCTTAAAATCTAAGCTTTGCGCGCCTTTTTCTCGAAACCCGCTCTCATTGACGAACATGTAGGTTGCATCCGCATAAGGTTGCACCGTTAAG
>JAKBAL010000422.1 GCA_021809225.1 Pseudomonadota bacterium
AAGCTGCTTCACAAGCTGAGCTCATAACAGGATCAGATTCCTTTCCTGACGTTTTTAAATCCTTTTTTCCCTCCAACATAGAAGCTCGTTGAAATTGGCACTCTAGACTCCATCCAATTTTGTTAATTTTTTAGAATAGTATAGATTATGAATGAGTGCACGCACAACAACAAGATTTTTGTCTCCGAAAACAATTCCGTCAAGAAATGTTAATGGGCATTGAAAAATAACTTCGTATTCGCATGAAATTTTGACCTCTTTTGTAAATGAATTTCTTTTTTACTTCAAATAAACAATTAATGATTGGGTTGATATTGGATGCCAATTTCCCCTTTTAGAAGGTTATTTTCGCATGCTAATTAACAGTCACATCGAGAAACGTTGAAGATGGTTGAGATATATCTCCTTCTTTTCAACCACTTACAGTTCCCTGCTATCCTTGATGCTTTTTTAAATTCTTTGCTATTATTCTTTATTTAAATATCTAAAAATATTGTATATTGAAAAAATCAGAAGGAGATAGTCTTATGAAAAAATTAACCACCAGCGCTCTTGCCCTTCTTTTATTGATGCCTTGTGTGTGTCATTCTATGGAGAGTGATCAAGAGAACAAAAGAGATATTCGTAAAAGCGTAAAAACCGATCCTCTCAACACCCCAAATTCACCTCCTGCATTACAAGGACAGAGAGGAAAGTTTATGGGCACGGATAAAAAAAGAGATGTTGCTATTTATCAGCAATTTTCGAACGATAGATTCTCTACAAGGCTTGGGAAAGTAATAAGAAGCTGGGGGTGGCACACTCCTTCTAATTCCATAGAACAAACCACAAAATAAAATCATTTAAGAAAAAGCCAAAATAGGAAATTTAAAAAGCATGGGATGTAGCCAAGATGTCTAAACGTTTTAGAAAACTGAGGGAGCTAACGTTATACCTCATTCTTGAATTCTGCAGCCGCCTTTATTTTCTATGTCTACACCTTAAAAGGACTGCACCCCACTGAAGAACAAACAAAGCTCTTCCTTCTACGAGCTAAATACGGACCCGGTCGCGCCTCTGAAATCCAAAAAGAGGTTCTGAAAAACTAGCAACGAGAAAACAATTTTAATGAAAAGACAGATGTCCTCTCTCAGAAAATTTAGGGAGATCCATTTTTATAAAATCTACTCAATGTGTGCTAATACTTTTATCTGCGTTTAAAAATTCACTCATTATAGCCTCTGTATTTTGAGGATTTTCCTCTGGCTGATGACTTTTAAAAGCTTCTAGTTTTGCAAGTTGTCTTAAATTTCTCTGATATTTTTTAGTAACTTCTTCGAGAAGCATATAGGCTGCTACTTTAGCTGTGTCATCAATACTTTCTTCGTAAATTTCCTTGCAAACTTGCGCAAAACGAGTAAGTTTAGGATCGCGAATTTTGCTTTTAATCTCTCCATAAAAGTCCTGAAAGCTGCTAGGCTTTGTATACTTTGCATCTACGTCTTCTAGACTAGACAAGAAACCAAAGCTCTGTTTAATTGTACTTTTTGAGGAGGAGATATTGGAGAGAGATTTGATTAGCCTTCGTACAAAGGAGGCATTAGCCTCTAAAAAGAGGGCGGGCCAAGTTTTGGGAAAGCCCAAGGGTACAATTCAAAAAAGTAAGTTTGATAAAGATATGGAAAAAATAAAAGAGTTGTTAGGGTATGGTCTTTCTGTAAGAAAAATTTCTAATGTTCTTGGATATACGAATCATATCGCACTTAATATTTTTATTAATAAAAGAAATTTAAAAAATAAAGAAAAAATAGCACACAACAATTAATCTATATTGCTCGGAAAAATGGAGGATTGGGCTTACAACCCCATCTCGAAACCGAATAGCTTATTTCAGTCCTCTTTTGGTCCAGCCCTTGGGGCTCACCCCATTGAACGTCTCCAGCTTTTCGAGTTTTTATGCATACTTAAAATATGTTCTCATTGATTTTATTGTTTCTTATGTTGAACTGACGTTATTTATATAGATTATTAATAAAATCATAAGAGATACTGTCTTTTAAGAAAGAAAAATCATCACGCATAAATTGACGATATGCGTGTTGTGTATAGGTTGTCGCTGCTCGGAATATACCAGAGCCTATACTAATTCGTGAAACCCCTGCATTTTTGAGAATATCTAGGGATGTAATCCAAATGCCACCTAAGATGTTGAGAGGTAATTGAGTTTCACGGCACAGCTTGGTAATCAATGGAACATCTGTTAATCCCGGAACAAACAACCCATCAGCTCCTGCTGCTTTATAGGCAAGAAGCCTTTGTAACGTTTCTTCGTATCTCTTTTCTGGTGGTATATTACTAGCCCAATATACATCTGTGCGAGCATTAATAAATAAAGGTAGGTCGTTTTCGTTAGCAAGCTTACGAATGGCACGTATTCTCTCTACTTGCTGAGTAAGGGGTATAAGCTGGTTTGTTTTTGGGTCTGTGTCTTCAAGATTGATACCGACGGCGCCCATATGAATCACTTTTTGAACCGTGTCACAAACCTCATCAACTGTTTGACCATAGCCCGCTTCTAAATCAATACTTACAGGTACACGAACTGAGGAAACAATGCGTTCCACTGCTTTTAAGAATAAATCTTTAGGAATACGTTGACCATCTGGATAACCTAATGCTGCGGCTATTCCTGAACTCGTCGTGCCAATAGCTTGAGCACCTTCTTGCTCAAAGATCTTAGCGCTTATAGCGTCCCAGGCATTCGGCAACAATAATAAATTGTTATGATGAAGCCCATGAAAATCTTT
>JAKBAL010000423.1 GCA_021809225.1 Pseudomonadota bacterium
CAGCAAAAAAAAGAGCAAGAAGAAGAGCAAGAAAAAATCAGTTTTCCTTCGCCAGACGAAAGGAATCCCTTTGAAGCAGCTGTTGCTAATGAGCCTGTCTTACCCCTTATTGATGGTCTTGAAGGCCATAATTACAGTAATTTAGTTATTCCCGTAAGAAATGACATTAATGATATTCCATTCCGGAGAAAAATTTGTAATCCTAATGACCCTTTTCAAGAAGTTCAAGAAGACTATTCTATTGATGGCAAAATATTTAGGAGACAAAATGTTTCAGGGGATAGATTTCGTTGTTTTTTCAATGCCACAGGTTTAAATCCTGAGGAGCAAATCAAAAAATTAAACGAGAATTGTAATGATCCTTTAATTCGTTCCTTCATTGCTAACGAAATTGTATCTGCTGCTGACACCCCTGAGCATCTTCCAAGTCAAGTAAAAGAAGCAATTAATTATAATCTTTATCAAGCACAACGTCAGAGCTTAGATGCTGTAGAAGAAAAGCGTTCTTGTCTGCTAGCAGCTCAAACTCCAGATAGTAACCAACAAAATGTTCAGGATCTTCCCATTGGTCTTCGGCACACTGGTGAAAAGGGCAACCGTATTTTGGAAGAGTTAAGAGAGAGAGCTCGTTCATTGTCTTCATATAGCGCTTTTATAAAGCATTATATAGGAGGTGAAAAAATGATGGTGATGCTGCCGAATCTCCGAGATGAAGATATAGAAAATTGTACATCTGTGGATGCTATTGCTCTTCTAAATAAGATAGGCATAAGAGTTTTTCGACCCACAGACACAAAAGGGAAACTACATCTCACCCATGAATTTATCCCTCAAGATGCGCTGGAAGTTGTTTTTCTTTACCATGAAGGCGTTCACTTCGAAGCTCTTATTCCTGTAGAGAGTCTTATTGGAGAGAGCCCCTTATCCTCTTCTTCTGAGAATAGTTTTGAACCTAATGAAGAGTTATTAGCAAATGGTTACGGCAGAAAAAAGGTTAACCTCCCTGACGAAATTAAGGAAGCTATAATGAGTAGTTACCTCTTTTATTATGAAGATATTCAAGAGGGTCGTGTTAGAAAGGTAGACTTCGCAAAAACTATCGCTGCCAAATTCAAGGTTCCCACAAAATCTATAAAGATCAATTTGTATGGTATGTTAGGAAAATTTAAAGGAGGGCATGAAACAGATGAAAATCTCAAGTCTATCGAAGAAGCTGCAAAAATAGTTCCAGAGATGTACAGGAAAAAAATAAGTTTCACTAACATCCGAAAAGAAACAAATTTAACATATAAAGAGATCATTAAAATCATTTATACAAAAACTCAAAGAAACGAGGCCCGCAATTCTTGTGGGATAGAAATTGAAAGAGTATTACCAGAAAATGAGATAGAAGAACTTGTATTAAAAACTTACGATACAGAAAAAGAAAAAAATAAGGGTAGAAGAGTTTCTGTTAGGCAGGTAGAAACTGCCCTGAAAGACAGAGATATTGGGTATAGAACCATTAGTCGTATTTTGAAAAGCGCTAAGTTAGTTCCAGCCAAGATCATAGCAAAGAAATTAACTGAGGAGCAGAGAAAAGCTATAAAGAAAGATTGGGAGAAATTAAAGCCAACCGTGCAGCCTAGAGAGATGACAAAGGCGTATAAATACTTAGCGGAAAAGCATGAGGTAAAAGAATCGCAAGTTAAGACTCTTTTTAGGGCACCGCAAGTTAGGACCCCTTTAACGCCTCATACTAAAACGGGGACAACAGCTAAAAGTCAAAGGGCTTTGGATGGGCTAAATACTAAATTACCCACAAAGAGAAAACGGCAACATGTTGATAAAGTTGGATCTTCTAGCACATCTACACCTGCTAATCCAACGGATGAGACTCGTAAAAAGTTAAAGCAGCCTCCACAAAAGCGGGCGCGGAGAAAGTGAAAGCTTAGTCATTGAAGTACTATAAAGTTTGGACATCTTTGGGTATTGGTAACACAAAAAACCCAGGGCTTGCTGAAAAATAAATTCTCCCTTATATATAAGGGAGAAAGAAAAGGAGTATTCTTAATGAGTGATCAATCTAAAAATAGAACCATTTTAGGGGTTGAAAGAAGTGCACTAGCTTATAGCGAAGGTCTTCGCACCTATATGTTGGGCGTTTACAATTACATGTCTCTTGCCCTTGGTTTGACAGGGGGAGTAGCCCTTTTGGTGGTTTCATCACCAGCTTTGTTTCACGCGCTTCAGCCTTTTATGCTCTTGTTTCTTATTGCTCCTATTGCCCTTGTTTTCTTTTTAAGCTTTAGGATTAATGCGATTCAGTATTCAACAGCCCAAGCTGTATTTTGGCTCTATGCAGCTCTCAACGGCGTTGCTTTTTCTGTTATTTTTATGGCTTATACCTATGAAAGTATTGCACGTGTCTTTTTCATTACGGCCGGCATGTTTGCAGCTACGAGTCTTTATGGATACACGACAAAGAAAGATTTAACCTCTTGGGGGTCCTTTTTGTTTATGGGCCTTATTGGTATTATCATTGCGTCTCTTGTGAACCTTTTTGTGGCAAGCAGCATGCTGCAATTTTTGGTATCCGTTGCAGGAGTGCTTATTTTTACGGGTTTAACGGCCTATGATACACAAAAGATCAAGGAAGGATACGTAGAAGGAGTTTCCAAAGAGGTAGCAGGTAAGAAGGCCATTTTTGGAGCCCTTCAGCTTTATTTGGACTTCATCAACTTGTTCCTCATGATGTTACGTCTGATGGGCGATCGGCGATAAAAAGCTTGA
>JAKBAL010000424.1:0-1744 GCA_021809225.1 Pseudomonadota bacterium
GAAGGGTCAGTATGCCAGATAACAAGTGAGCTCATATCATATTTCAAATTGGCATAAATTGCGGGTGTGAGAATTTCTGGAAGAATTGTTTTAACTTGCAGAAGATGAGTGAGAATCTGTTCAAGGTAGTTAGTTCCTGATTTTGGAACTGTTACAATTAACTCTGGTCTTGCAACCAGAGGTGAAGAGAAAAGCACTAAACATAAAGTCAAAAGACTAAAAAGGAGTGCCACTGCCTAAATATCCACAGTTGATGAAAGGTGTTTGATCGTCGTAGAATTCTTTACCAGAAATTCCAAAAGACGGTTTTGTTTGATTGAGCATCTCCACTACTTGTGGGAAGAATGCAGCCTTTTCAAATGTTGGGTCTCTATATTGGTATTGGATTGGGAAAAATTCATCAGTGGAATTTTTTCCCTTTTCGGCGACTATTAAATACATGATGTGATCACGTGAGCGAACTGTTGGAGAAATTCCAAGCTTGTTTGCACGCCAGTTGTATAGGTATAGGGGCCAGGGACCGTAGTGCAGGTCGGTATTATTCTTAAATAGTCCGTGATAGACTCTGCAGTCTTGGTACTTATTGCAGCAGAAGTAGTCAAAAAACCAACCCGGGGAAAAGACAGTGTAGGGACCGTTGGCCATAGTCCCATGCTCAATCATTACAAGGCGGCCATTGGGCTTCAGCATGCGTGATATGTTTCTTAAGGCTTCAGCAGGATTAAAAATGTTGTCAAGGCAACTCCCATTGAAGATAAAATCGAATTTCTGATAGAGAGATTCGGGGAGTGGCTGGGAGAGATCACAGATAATATCAGCTCCTTCGTAATCAGATACATCGATTGTCGAAAAGCTCTTGACTCCTAAAAAGTGCATCAGACATTTGTCTGAAATAAGGTTTAGGCGGGGGCGTTTCAAAATCCTTTTTAGAAGTCTCCGAACAAACTGATCTCCAAGAGCTGATCTTGACTGCTTGTCAAATTCAATCTGAAAATCGGAAGGAGCTTGAATGTTGTATTTTTTTGATAAATGACGAAGGGATTTTTCTGTAGCGAAGGTGCTCTGTTTGGCGATAAATCCAATATCTCCACGAATTGGTCTGCGGCTGTGTTCGTCAAATATGTAATCTATGACTGGAGCTGGTAAGCCCATTGTAGCCTCTCTGGAATCAATTGAAGAGGCAACTTATATATTGAAAATCAAATTTTGTCCACATGATAGGCCTTGGAGGTTGTTTTGGTTGTCAAAAAATGAATCTCCATGCAACCCTTTCACGACAGGAGTCGTGGCAAGATGTCTTCTTTTTTTCAAACACCCATTTGGAGGTTGATTTCCGCATCAAGAAATTCTAATTGGAAATATATTGCTTTCATACTGATACCACAGATACTTGCAACTTTCTTCGAGGGAGGGACTTTTGCATTTATTTATTTGGCATTTAGTGTGCTTGATGGAAAAACTCCCGAATCTCTGTCGAGTTTGCACTTTTTACATCCCTCTGTTCTCGGTTTTTCTTTCACGAAAATGCAGGTTTTTTCTTACTACGTGCTTCTCGCAGTTTTGTTTCAAGTAGTAAAAGGCGGGATAGGGTTTTTGGCCACATATGGTAATTCTCTATTTTGCCTACACGTTCAGAAAAATGCTCAGAAATTAGTGTATCGTCAAATTTTTCGCTTCAGCTTTCCTTTTGTATCTCATTATAAAATTGGGGACTTGAGCGAGTATGCTAAAATGCCCTCAATTT
>JAKBAL010000424.1:1754-2771 GCA_021809225.1 Pseudomonadota bacterium
CACTCTTAATGAATTATCTATTTCATTCTTTATGTCTTTAGGACTTTTGGGGATGCTGTGCTGGATCTCGCCTCTATTGACTTTACTGACCTTGTGTCTCTTTTTGCTCTTTTCATTTTCTCAAAAATATATAATTAAAAAGGTTGCGCTTTTTTCTAAGCTTCTCACAGACTCTTTTTTTGAGTTGAGTCATCAAACAACACAATTACTTCAAGGAATTCGGCTGATTCATTTGTTTTGCAAGGCTGACTATATTTTAGATAAAGCTGACATCGTACTGGATGATATCGTTAATAGCACCAGGAAAGCGTGCTTTTGGAATGGGTTAATCCCATCTATTAGCGAAGTTGTGAATGTCTTGCTAGTGGGCACTATTTTGATTCTGGGTTCGTTCTTATTAGCATGGACTGGAGATGCTGCTTTGTCTAATTTGTTAACTTACATTGCTTTGACTTATCGACTCTCTACTCGATTGCAAAGTGTGATGAGATCGATTGGAACGATCGGGTTTCATTCAGGCTCGATTGCTCGCTTGAATGATTTTTTACTTGAGGAGGATAAAGAATTTGATTTTTGCGGCGGTTGTGATTTTCCTCGGTGGGAAACAACTATTGAATTTCGAAATGTTACATTGCAGTATCCTAATTCGAAAACACCAGCTCTATCGAACCTCTCTTTTTTTATACCAAAAGGAAAAACAACAGCAGTCATTGGGTTGTCAGGCGCCGGTAAATCATCGCTTCTTGATTTGATTTTGAATTTATATAAACCGACAAGCGGTGAAATTTTCGTGGATTCAGTACCTCTCAATTGCTATTCCCATCAAAGTTGGCGCCGTCAATTTGGTGTTGTCAGCCAAGACACTTTTATTTTCAATGGAACCATTGAGGAAAATATCCGATTTGGGGAGCTTAAAGCAGAAGATGGAAAACTAAGGGAAGTCGCCGAACTTGCGGGGGCTGCCGAGTTCATTGATCATTTGCCATGCGGCTATCAAACTCAAGTGGGGTAACGGGG
>JAKBAL010000425.1 GCA_021809225.1 Pseudomonadota bacterium
AAATCCTACGATGAAACAGCCCCTTTTTGTGGGGGAAACGACCCCACATTAAATTCATAAGTAATTGTAATTAAATAATTTGTATGGGGTGAAACGGTACCCTTTTGTGGGTTAAGCGGCCCCACTTAAATTTGTTAATTAAAAAAGTTATCCAGGGTGAAACGGTACCCCATTTTAGGGTGAAACGGTACCCCATTTTACCCCTTTTAGGAGTGAAACGGTACCCTTTTAGGGGGTGAAACGGTACCCCTACCTATAGTATATAGTAATATGTAGATAATCCTGTAGTTGCTCGACCTCAAAATGTGGAGAACTTCTACGAGTAGAAGAGAGCCCCTAGTTCGCTCCGCTCACAAATTTAATTTTCTGTAATTCCTCTCTCGCTATGCCTATCAAAAGCGCTACGCTAAAGCTCCGCGTCCCCTCCGGGGATGGCCTTCGGCCACTCTTGACAGGCGCGAGAGTCGGAATTCTTTGCTCACCAAGACGCAATGGCGAGAAGAACGCCATTGCATCTTCTCCTAAATGAAAAAAGAAAAGTGGTCTCCGTCGCTTGCGACTAAGCTCACAAACTTTTCGTTTGTGTAAGCGCGCCTCCTAAAATAGTCGGACTCCCTTCGTTACGCATCCGCTCAACAAATTCTGATTACCTCACCATAAAGAAGCATGTGAGCAAAGCAACGGAGGTCATCATGAGAAAATTTAAATTTTTGAAATGCGCACTTAACGGCGATTGCACTTTCAGCGACAATCGCCTTGCGTGGCCTAAAATTTCTTATCCACTTTACAAACATCTTTATGAATATCTATAGTGGTAGTGTAAAAAACAAAATAAATGGGAATATATGAATTTTTATAAAACGCTATTAGCGTTTGCAATTGCACTATCAGTCTTTTCATCAAATGTTTTTTCTATGCAAGATGATTTGTTTGCACCAGATCTTGAGTTTGGTAACGGACCTCATACGTCCCCTTACAAGACATCCGACCAACCAGAGGAAAAAACAGATAAAAGTTACTCACATTGGGGACTTTCTCACTGGTTCTCTGGAATAGAAGAGTACATTCAAACGTGTCTTTGCTGTACAGTGAGAAAAGAAGAGGGCCTTTATAGGCACACCATCCAACACGACACCTATTTGTCCTCCGGATCCATTGGAAGAGAAGAACCACGCACTACGGTAGTCATTTCTGATTGTTTTTGTAATTACTTTACTACTTATGATGATGAAGATCCTCGGCAGTGTTATAGGGCTTTTTGTTGTTTTCCTTTTGCAGCAATAACACATCTCTGCTGTTTACCGTCTGCATGTTGTAAGATGTCGAAGAGCGATCCAGAGGAGGTTTTCCATGTAGGGCAGACTCACTACTCGTCCTACCAGCCTACTTATAGTCCAGAAAACCGTTCCAGGGCTGGTGACTATTCAGAATATAACATACTTCGCTATGATAGTCCTAAAACTAGGGACCGCAAACGGCATGAACGGCCTGGGGGAATATTCTATCATGATGAGTGACCAGTCAATTGTCTCAACTCAACATACTGGTTCAATCTTTTTATTTTATGGAATACAAATAGATACATCGTACAATTCACTTTTTATGAATATCGAGAACTATTCGAAGGAAGGGTTGTCAATCCATTTAGAAGGCCCCTATAATTTCGCGTTTTAGGCCCGGTGTTAGGCGTCGTGCGATTTGAAGCCACTTCGAGTTCCTACTAAATTATTGTGCTAGGAAAAACTAGGATTTCCCTTCATTTTTCCAATTGAATAAACTTAAAAGACGTAGAAAAATTTGCCTAACAGTACCGAGTTCCCTCATTTTAGGAACTCCTATGGAGGTCAGTATTAAAAAATAAAAAAACAACAAATCTGCGGCTTTGAAAGAGATAATTTCCCAATTAAAATGTGAGTTTTACGCATGTGGCCCCAAATCGCACGACGCCTCACTCAGGGCCAAAACAGAAACTTCCCTTGCTTTATATTCGATAAAATTGTACAATATTACTGTACATATTTTGGAGAACGCTATGAGACACGAAATTTCCTATTCTCAGATGAGAAAAAGCCTAAAAGGTTATTTGGATCAGGTCTGTATAGAGCATACACCCCTTCTCATTACGCGGCGTAAAGGGGAAAATGTCATGCTCCTTTCTGAAGACGATTACCGCTCTTTGGAGGAGACAGCTTACCTTTCACGATCTCCCAGAAATCTTAAAAGACTTTTAGAAGCCCTCAATAGAAAAGAAGGGAAAACCCTCGATGAAGTTCGCAAAGAACTTGGAATTTGACCAAGACGCTGTTGAGGACCTTTCCTATTGGGTGAAGAAAGACCGCAGAAAAGCAGAAAAAATCTTGGACTTAGTTCAAGAGATAGCCAAAGATCCTTTTTGTGGAACAGGAAAACCTGAGCCTTTAAAACATAATCTCTCAGGATGCTGGTCTCGTCGCATAGATCAAGAGCACCGGATTGTCTATTCAGTAGAAGATGAAAAAATCAGGATTCTTTCCTGTCGTTTCCATTATTGAAGATTTGCTAGTCTCATTGAGATCTTCAACGCCCGTGGCCGTAAGCACTGCGCTATTTGAAATCTTGATTTCAAATAGCGCATAAGTGCGCATCCTTTGGATGATGCTCTAACGGACATCTCCCTCCCACCAAAACGTATCTCTAAAAGCTCATAAAATCGTCGTACAGAGACGAAACGATTTTTTGGTACGCAACCCATCTATCATCCCATAAGGTGTATCCAGCGACGCTCTGTGG
>JAKBAL010000426.1 GCA_021809225.1 Pseudomonadota bacterium
CGATCTTCAAGATCTGCAATCCGAGGACAAACGTAAAAAGTTTGTCCTCCTCTGAATTGTTCACGTAAAATAGCCTCTCGCATCACCATCCCATCAAAGGGCAAAACGAATGTTCGTACAGCCATTCGATCAAGGGGGGGTGTGGTAATCAAGCTCATCTCACGAACACCTGCCAACGCCATCTGCAGCGTCCTCGGAATCGGCGTTGCTGTAAGAGTCAAGACATGAACATCTGTTTTAAGATTTTTAAGTCTTTCTTTTTGGGACACTCCAAAATGTTGTTCTTCATCCACAATAAGCAGGCTTAGATCCTGAAACTCTACAGATTTTGCCAAAAGAGCGTGGGTCCCAATAATAATTTGAATTTCCCCTTTTTTCAGTTGTTCTTTAACACGAGACGCTTCCTTGGGTTTCACCAAGCGCGAGAGTTGAGCAACTTTGATTCCTGAATCCTTAAAGCGAGAAACAAAAGATTGATAGTGTTGACGGGCGAGAAGAGTCGTCGGCACAATGACTGCAACTTGTTTGCCACAAGAAGCGGCAACAAACGCAGCGCGAAGAGCCACTTCCGTCTTACCAAAGCCCACATCTCCACAGATCAATCGATCCATGGGTTTTCCTTCCTCTAAATCTTTAAACACATCCTCAATAGCGGAAAGTTGATCGTCTGTTTCGGGATAAGGAAAACGCGCTGAAAATTCTTCATAAAAACCTTCTGGCTTTTGCAGAACATCGGCAACATGTAGTTTTCGCTTCGCTGCAATTTTTAAAAGATACTCTGCAACTTCTTTCAGTCGCTTTTTAACGCGCGCTTTACGGGCTTGCCAAGCAACGCCTCCCAGCTTGTCTAAAGTTGCTAAGGTATCTGCAGCTCCATAACGGGATAAAACCTCAATATTTTCAACAGGAACAAAAAGTTTATCGCCACCCTCATAAATAATCTCAAGACAGTCATGAGGAAAATCAGCTACATTTAGTATCTTAAGACCTTCATAACGTCCTATTCCATGTTCCACATGAACAACGAGATCACCCATTTGTAGCGTAGAAACTTCTTGGATAAAAAGGTCACTTCGCTTTTTAGACTTGAGAGGACGCCCCATCCTTTCCCCAAGAATATCTTCTTCCGTCAACACCACCAAATCAGGCGCTTCAAATCCACGATCCATTTCAAAAACACCCAAGGCAGGTGTTTTATCTTTTAATACTTCTGAAAAAGACTGAACTCGCTTGAGGGGGGCAAAATGATGTTCTTCTAAGATGTGAGCAAGCCGTTCAGCGGATCCATGGGTCATGCCAACAAGAAGAATGGCCTTTCCCTCTTTTTGATAGGCTTCTAAAGTCGTTTTAACGGAATCAAACAAATTATCGCGAGACACACGAACGTTGGCAAAGGAAGGACTCACTTTCCCTTTCATATCCACACGATTACCTTTGAACTCAGGAGGTGAGAAAGGGGTCAATGTAAGTTTACGAAAAGAAGAAAGCCGCTTTTCCCACGCATCCTCTCCTATATAAAGACGTTCAGGCGGAAGAGGATGATAGGGAATCCCGTGCTTTTCAAGAGATTTAAACTGCAGGCGAGTTTGATAATGATCCTGAATTTGCTCCACATAAACATTACGCGCATCTTGCAAATGGTCATCAAGGCAATAAAGAGCGCCTTTTGTATAGTCTGTTAGCGTTTCGAGCTGATCATAAAAAAGCGGGAGCCAATGTTCATACCCTGCATAAGGTCGTCCTTCAGATACAGCTAAATACAGAGGATCTTTAGGATCAGGTGTCCCAAATGCCTTCCGATAACCCGTACGGAATCGTCCAATAGTTTCGGACGTTAGACTCACTTCCCCCATCGGCTTCAAAGTTAAGCTTTCTGCTTTCCCTGTGCTAACCTGAGAGAGAGGATCGAACGTTCTTAAACTTTCAAGCGAATCTCCAAAAAAATCCAACCGAAAGGGTTGAGAATAGCCGGGAGGAAATAAATCCAGTAATCCACCACGAACAGCAAACTCTCCCCATTCCCGCACTGTCTCTCGACGCGCGTACCCATTTTTAAGAAGGAAACCAAGAAAGTCTTTATGATGGATCTCTTGACCTTGTTCAAGCGTCCAGGTTCTTCCTTCAAGGGCTGTGCGCGGAGGAAGTTTTTGGAGAAAAGCTTGAAGGGTTGTAATAAGGAGATAAGACTTTTTTTCGGCAAAAAGCGAAGTAAGAACGTTTAGTCTTTGCGCTAAAACATCAGGATGGGGAGAAACGCGATCATAGGGTAAACAATCCCAACTCGGAAAGAATAAGACGTCACGTTTTGAGTCAAAAAAAGTGAGCTGCTCCTTCAGACGCACAGCTCTTCCCTCATCTCGAGCTATATAAACAACACGATCTTCACGTTCCGCAAGCTCAGATAAAAGGAGGGCATCATATCCATCAGGGACATTTGTCAAAAGAGCGGGTGTGGTAAAAGGGGGAAGAAAGGTCATCTATCTCTCAAATCTTGAAAAACTATTTTAGTCAAAAAAGGTAAGATAAGATTTAACAGGTGAGTAAGAAAAGAAAAATCTTTGCAAAAGAAGAAAAAAGAGGAGAAAAGCCGTCTCTCCTCCTTTTTGGATTCCTAAAAATCATACCCTACGCGGATCAAGGCATCGCCGAGTTTTTGACCGCCGCCGAATTGAGAGCTAACGTTGCCGATGATGTACAAGCCTTTGGCAAACTGTACGGTCAGCGCAAGTCCAGGAGCGACTTGGTTGCGGGTACGATTATCTCCT
>JAKBAL010000427.1 GCA_021809225.1 Pseudomonadota bacterium
TAATGCCTACAACATAAGCAAGACCATACCAATGTATAGAAAAAGGCCCTATTTGAATAGCGATAGGGTTAATATGGGGAAAGGGCATTTGATCTTCCTTTTTTATGTTTTTTTGAGGTTAGTTCATTAGATCCACCTGTGTCATTCCTTTGATACATGAGGATCCAAAAAACACTAAATAAAAAATATTTTTTTCAAAAGGAGAGTCTTTATTACGCGTTGATTACTCACCATCGAAAGTCTTTCTCGCTTCAACGCTTTGGATCCTCGCTTTCGCGGGGATGTCGCAGGTGAATTTTGCAAGGATCTCATACATTAAACTGATAATCCTTTTTCTCTGTTTTTAGATTTTGTTCATGAAGTCTAATGATTTTTACCGTGGTGTTTCGTTTTTCGATGATGATGAATGCTGTCTTTGGGCAAAGCACCTTCAATCCAGGAAATTGCTTTTGCAAGAAGACAATAAAACCCTTGATTAAAAGCTTCAACAATTGTGTCCATTTTAAGAGCAGAAGCTTGGGTTATTTCAGAAAATGTATGGGCAGCCACAACCTGTCTGTTAGGTAAGTCAATAAGTTTAAAGGCAATCTTTAAATGAACCTCTGGAAAGGTTTGATCTAAATGATAAACAGAAAAATCTTGAATTTCTGTAGCAAGCACATACCTTGTTTGAAGACTGGCACTCAATCGGTTAACGTACTTTCCTCCCCACCGTTGAGTGAGGCTGTCAATGAGAGCTTCCTGAAAAACTTTAGGTAATTTATCTGGCCATTCTCCGTCAGCTAGATAGTCTCGTTGATAGGGAGAAGGGGTGACAGCGATACGAGGTGTGTTTAAACTCGCTTCACTTAAAGGGGTATCAACAGCGAGCGTAGCAGATAGCCGATTTATTGATTCAAAGGGTTGACTCTTTAAGGTATAAAGAGGTAGCGGCGCCGTGTTTTCTAACAAAGAGCATCCTGATAGTAAGCAAACAAAAATGAAAAAATTTACTTTTTGCATGATAATCCCACACTTTTTCCTCAAGTTAACAGAATTCTAGCCAGTCGTCGAGGGAAAGAAGTCGTTGGTGTTGGGGTATCTTCACGGTCAAAGGGTGTGTTTCTTAATATTATAATTAATGATAAATGATGAAAATAAAATGTAATAAATTAAAAGACTTGCAGATATTTTTTTGAAATACTTAAAGCTAAATATAAACTTTTGCCTTGCTATTCTTAGGGCAGGATTGTATTAAAAACATGAAGCCACAGAGAAAAAGGAGAGAGAATATGTCAGAAGTAACTGTCTCCAGGCGAAAATTTCTCTTCCTTGCCTCTTCCCTTATGGTGGCTGCGGCGACTCCGTCTTTAGCGGTTTCCGTTCTTTCAAAAAAACGTCCTCAGTTTTCTTCACGTAAGCTCTCTCTTTATAATGTACATTTAAAAGAAGAGTTTGAAGGCATTTATTGGCGAGAAGGGAGTTATGATGAAAAAGCTCTTCTCCGCCTTAATCATCTTTTAAGAGACAGACGAAATAATGAGAAATGTCAGATGGATGCTCATCTTTTTGATGTGTTGCATCGTCTGCAATCAACCCTTGGTACACAAAATCCTTATCATGTAATTTGCGGGTATCGTTCGAAAAAAACGAATGCTACTTTGCATAAAAAGAGCAAAGGTGTGGCTAAAAATAGCCTTCACATGCAAGGAAAAGCTATAGATTTACGCGTGGAACATATAGCCCTTAAGGATCTGAGTCAGGCAGCTCGTTCCTTAAACGCAGGGGGAGTGGGGTATTATCCTAAATCTAATTTTGTTCATCTGGATGTGCGACCCAAGCCTGTGTTTTGGACATGAAAAATAAGCTTCATAAAATCCGTTAAAATGTAAAATATTTTTTATCAAAATCATTGAATCAAAATAAGATAATGTTAAAGTCAAAGGAACGTAGGCATAGAAAATGATCTATGTTTACGTCTAAACCAATAAAATAATTACATTTAACAGATAGAGGAGTCATTTATGAAAGCTGTCTTATCCCCCTTCACAACAAAAAGTTTAGAAAATGAGCGAAATGTTAGAGTACAACTAGCTGCAGCTTACCGTATTTTAGCGATGCTAAAAATGGATGATTTAACCTATACCCATATTTCAGTGCGCTTGCCGGGAGCGGATTGCTATTTTATTTATCCTTTTGGTTTATTGTTTGAGGAAGTGACGGCATCGTGCCTTTTAAAAGTTTCTTTAGATGGTGACGTGCTTGAAGGAAGTGAAAGCCAATATAACCAGACAGGCTATGTTATACATGGGAACATTTATAAAAATCGTTCAGATGTTAACGCAATTTTTCACTTCCATACAACTGCGGGTGTCGCTGTTTCAGCTATGAATTGTGGTCTTCTTCCCTTAAGTCAATTTTCGTTTCATTTTTATAATAGGATTGCTTATCATACATATGATTCTCTTGCTTTAGAGAGTCAGCGCCAAGGATTGAATTTGGTGCAAGATTTAGGGCTAAAGAAGGCTATGATTTTGCGTAATCATGGAACTTTAACCTGTGGGGCAACAATTCATGAAGCTTTTCTTTATGCGTATTTTCTTGAGCAAGCGTGTAAGGTTCAATGTGCTGCTCTAGCGGGTGGTCAAAAGCTTATTATCTCTCCGAAAAAAACTTGCGAACAAGCGGCTCAAGATCTGCGAGATTTTGAACCTGACTTTGGAATCCGAGATTGGACAGCGCTCCTTAGAAAACTTGATCGCTGTGATTCGACATACAAGATC
>JAKBAL010000428.1 GCA_021809225.1 Pseudomonadota bacterium
GATGAAGATGTTGCAGAACGGTGGGGCCATATTTTAGCCAAATGTAACTCCAAGGTTCCTACTTTAGATAGCCTCATCGCAGCAACGGCCTTAGTCCATAATTTAAAAATCGTCACAAGGGACGTAAAAGATTTTATAATGTTTCCTGATTTAGAAGTTATTAATCCTTAGAATTAAAAGTTTGTATATATACTCCCTCGAAAAATTCTTTCCCTTTTGTCAAAGGTATGTCACAAGGTCTTTAGATATCTAAGTATTGGATCCTAGAAAACATGCTTCATTTTCTTTTTAAAAAAATAATTGTTGGAATTTGTTTTCTTTTTCTTATGTCATCCGTTCAAGCTGCTCCTTCTAAAACAGTAAACGTCTATTGCTGGGCTTACGTTTTAACGCCAGAAATTTTAAAGCAATTTGAAAAAGAGACGGGAATCAAAGTTAATCTTGATGTTTATGATAGCTCTGAAGTGATGGAAACAAAGTTATTTACGGGTAATTCAGGATATGATGTTGTGGTCGTTACTGTCTGGCCATATCTTCCTCGCCAAGTTGAAGCTCATCTCTATCAGCCTCTACAGGCTTCACTTATTCCCAACTGGAAAGAGGTAGATCCTGATCTTTTAAAGCGCATGGAAGAGGCGGATCCTGGGAATAAGTTTGCCCTCCCCTTTATCTGGGGAACGACTGGATTTGCCTATAATAAGAAGAAGATTCTTGATCGAAATCCTAAGGCCCCCGTTAAAAGTCTGGCCATGCTTTTTGATCCTTCCATTGTATCACAGTTTGCTGATTGTGGCGTGATGTTGATTGATTCACCCGTTGATGTATTCCCGGCGGTTCTTAGCTATTTAAAGTTGGACCCTACTTCGGGACGTGAAGAGGATTTAAAAAAAGCAACCAAAGCTCTCTCCCTTGTCCGTCCCTTTATAAGGAAATTTCAAGCTGAACCCGCAACAGAAGATTTAACATCAGGAAACTACTGCCTAGTACAAGGTTTTTCGGGAGAACTTTTACTGGCCAGAAACTTGAGTCAGGAAGCGGGGATTGACATTGAATATGTGATTCCTGAAGAAGGGGCAGACTTATGGATCGATGCCCTCGCGATTCCTCATGATGCCCCTCATAATGATGCAGCCCATGCTTTTATTAACTTTATCTTGCGACCAGACATTATTGCTCAAGTGACAAATGCGATAGCTATTGCCAATAGCATTCCCTCCTCATTTACATTTATGAATGAGCAAATTCGCACCGATCCTCTTATTTATCCTTCCAAAGAAATCCTTACAAAATTATATGTAAACAAGGCTCACCCACCAAAATACGAACGCATGCGTTTACGCGAATGGACACGTATGAAAATTGGACGCTGAGGCGAGGAAAAAATGGCAAAAAAAATCAAACGAATCGAACTACAGCCTTGGCAAGATCCAAAAGCTAAACCTTATATTCATTTAGAAGGGGTTTCTAAAGAGTTCCGGGGGACCCTTGTCGTTGATGATGTCACTTTATCTATTTACCAAGGCGAATTTTTCTCTCTGCTTGGCCCCTCAGGGTGCGGAAAAACAACGCTTTTGCGCATGTTAGCAGGGCTTGAAATGCCAACAACCGGCAAAATTTATATTGATGGGGTTGATGTGACGCGCAGACCCGCCTACGATCGTCCCGTCAATATGATGTTTCAGTCCTATGCTCTTTTCCCCCATATGACCGTCGAGCAAAACGTGGCTTTTGGGCTTAAGCAAGAACGAATTCCTAAAGCTGAAATCCGAGAGCGAGTAAGAGAAGCTTTGAGGCTCGTCCAAATGGACAAATTTGGAATACGCCGACCCCATCAACTTTCTGGGGGTCAGCGCCAGCGGGTTGCTCTTGCCCGTAGTTTGGTCAAAAGACCAAAACTTCTGCTTCTCGATGAACCCCTAGCCGCCCTTGATAAAAGGTTAAGGGAGCAAACCCAATTTGAGCTTGTCAACATTCAAGAGGAAGTTGGAATTACCTTTATCCTTGTGACCCATGACCAAGAAGAAGCGATGACAATGTCTTCTCGCTTATGCATTATGGATCATGGACGCCTTCGACAGATTGGGACGCCCAATGAAATTTATGAATATCCCCATTCCGAATACGTCGCAGATTTTATCGGCTCCATTAATAAATTTGAAGGTCGCGTTGTCGAAGATGAAACGGACCACATCCTTGTGGAGTCAGATGAAGCGTGCTGTGAACTTTATGTGTCCCATTCCGCCGATGCTCCCGTTGGATCTCAAGTCAAGGTTGCAATCCGCCCTGAGAAAATTATGATTGCTAGGACCCGCCCTGAACAAAAGAGAAATGCGAGCAAAGGTGTGGTAAGAGACATTGGTTATCTGGGAGATGTTTCCATTTACCATGTGGAGCTTGAGAGCGGCAAAATTGTGCTCGCAACCCAACCGAACATCGTGCGGCTTGCTGAAAGGCCAGTGACATGGGATGATGAAGTTTATCTCTTCTGGCGCGCCGAAAACAGTATCGTGCTCACAGCATGAAAAAGATTTTAAAAAGGGTACAAGATTCCTTTACATCACCCTTTTGGGCGATTGTTGTGCCTTATGGATGGCTCCTCTTCTTTTTTCTCATTCCTTTTTTAATTGTTTTGAAAATTAGCTTTTCTGATTTGAAGTTGGGACTTCCCCCCTTTAGCCCCCTCACAGAGTGGGTTGAAGAAGGAGTCCTAATCATTAAGCTTAATTTCACCAATTATGCCTTCATTGGTACGGACTC
>JAKBAL010000429.1 GCA_021809225.1 Pseudomonadota bacterium
TAGTCAAGTAGTGCATAGTGTTAGTTGAGTACCGATAAAATGTATTCGAAGACTGCCTTAAAGAGATTCCGAGAGCTGAGACTGGATAGGCAAAGCTTGCGAATGCCGTTTAACATTGAATGGTCTATTTTTATTTCAAAAAGACTTGCATTACTCAAGGATCAACCACTGCTCAAAGGATGAAAATTCTCATTCTTATTTCCATGTTAATTTTTCATCATTCCTAAGCCACCTCTAGGTGAAAAGGATCTGAACTTGTTGCAATTTCGGCCTTTGATTCCCAAGCTGTTGGTGTAACCTTCACTTTCTTGCTGGCGCTGTTTCAGCCAGTGATCTTGTTGGTGGGTTTCTTCAGGTAGATCAAGAATCAAATCCCTGAGTTGTTGGAAGAAAGTTTGTGAAAATTTCATTTTTTATTACAAATTCAGCGCAGTACGCATGCGATCACTTTTAGATGCCTTACGGGATCCGATGAGGGTTTCATGCTTGGCCGGCCCTTTAACTGACCTCCTTCTGACAGGGGGTCTGTGGCCTGGAGGGAGGTCGGTCGGGCAGGGGTGTGTCAGTCAACTACAGTTCTGGTAGGTCAATGAGCAATCACCCCTGTTGCTTGTGCTGTATAAAAAGGCACACCTGGTGGTGTGATCACCCTTGCCTCACTCACTGCACGTGTGAACTTGGAACCATCGAAGAAAGAAATGAAAATGCTTTTGAATCTCCTTTGTTTCCTATTAGCCACAAGCTTTATCTGTAGAGAAGCAGAAGCTGTTGAAATCAAAAAGGAATTTGTGAATCTGCAAAGTTTTCTATGGAAGATCAATATAGCTTCGAATCCTCTTGGTGCTTACGCGTTACCGTATAATATTTTAAGCATCAAGGATTCAGCATTTGTAAGAAACGTCTCAATAGGCGATTCCCTTGAACGATGCATTTCCCATGCAAATCGGGCTGAATTTGATGAACTTCAAAACAAACTAGTCAAGATGCAAGAAGGAAAAAGTGCAACTGAAAAAGAGATAGCAACAATCAAGGATAGAATCAAGGATAGATTCATTTCTTCAATCAGTGAATCTATGGGTCCATCAATGCAGGAAATTAAATCGAAAAATGAACTCATAACAGTCACTGAAGTTCTCAACAAGATCTCTTCCTTCAAGTATGCAGATGGAAGTGATTTCAATGCCCATTTATCTTTGCTAAGAAAGCTTCCAATTTGGATAGAAATATTTGTTTTTGATAATTTCAAAAGTGATGCAACTGAAAGCTACATTGACGCTGTCTTTAAAGGGACAGACCTCATGAATCATGAATTGATTCCAATGTCATTGCCGCATTTTACCGAGTCTTCACTGAAAAATTATTTAGCTGGAAAGCCAGTAACTGTCAGGGCAACCCCTCAAGCAAATTTTCTCAAAGATCTCTACCAAAAATCTGAAAACCAGCCCGGTCAAAAAGTATCAGTTCCGAAGGCAAAAACTTTTGAAAATCGTCTTGATGATCTTCTTTCAAGAAACGCTCTTTTGAAAAACCACAGTGAGATTTTGAAAGCTCTTGAATTGAATGAAAAAACGCTGAGAGAGGATAAGGGTGAAATTGGACAAATGCTGGCAGAGCTTACTGGCCTTTCTCCAAACACTGGAATTGGCCTCATCAAACTTATCAAGCGTTCCCTTGAAATTGAATAAAAGAATTTCTTCCCGTGAAAAGACGAGAAGTTGGTCAATTGGATTCTAAGACAGCATTGGGGAAAATGAAGCCTTAGGAATCCAGAACAATCAAGCGATAGAGTGCCTGAAAGGTGAGGAAGAAGGCTGAGTCCTCGGGGTGAGTACCAACTCCTAATGAAGAGAGTGATCGGGTTCCTTTCTCTTATCTTGACCTTTCTTTTTGCACAAGCAATCATTTATCCTCTTGGCCTGGAGATCCTTTAGTCAAATTGAAACGTACAGCTGCATGTTTACTTTTTCAATTGTAAGAGCAATTTCAAATCATTTGGAAATATTCAGACTCTGATTTCCAACAACCAAGAATCACTAAGGCACTCATTAGTCCGCAAAGGCAAATGAAGGACATTTGTAGATCTTTAAATACAGGCTCGCTTGGATCAATGAATGAAATCACCTTCAAATTTCTTTTATTAATGAAAGTTTGCGATCAATTGAATAAAGGTTGTTGAATATGTCCTGAATCTTGAAAGAATTTGCCAAATCTCTTGAGAAAGGGTCAACTTAAGCCTTACTGGCTGAGAAGCTAGATGCTGAGTGGATATCCGTTTCACCTTTGTATGAAAGATGTCCAGGTTCTATTTCTGTCAGTCAGTCACCGCTAGTTCAAGCCTCCCTTCTCCTCTGAAACAAGTCTTATGGAAGTGCATTCTCCGAATGAAGATCCAATTAATTTTTGCCAAGATCTAAAGAATTTTGCCTTGAGAGTAGCACAAGTGAAAGGCGATGATTTGATCACAGAGGCTGATTCTGAAATGATCAAGGAAATCAAGTTGATTGCCACGCATCTGGAATTTCCTGGATCTTTTTCTGTAGATCCGCCCACTCACTGGGGAGAAATCGAAGATTTTGGCAATTTGATCAAAGATTCACTCTCAATTTTCCTAGAGGAAAACCCAAATCCACCTTCTCTTGTGAAATTTGATCGCTATCTCTGCACGTCTACAAGTCCAGTTTTTGAGTCGAGAATTGTCTTTTTGTATCGAATTTGCACAATTCATAACCTGAACTGCACTGCTTTGTTTTTGAGAA
>JAKBAL010000430.1 GCA_021809225.1 Pseudomonadota bacterium
TGCAAGAAGAATGGCTGCTGCAAGAAGAATGGCTGCTGCAAGAAGAATGGCTGCTGCAAGAAGAATGGCTGCTGCAAGAAGAATGGCTGCTGCAAGAAGAATGGTTGCGGCAAGAAGAACAGCTGCTGCAAGAAGAACAGCTACTCCCTCGCCCCCTTTTAATTATTTTTCTTATTTAAATCCTATAACACGAAAAAATGCACAACTTGGAGGAATGGACAAATTTTTCCCTAAAAACCTATTAGGACAAGGTCAAACAATAGCTAACATTGAATATTCAGGAACGTGGGGACCTCTGAAAGCAGCTCTTCACGGTCCTCAAAGCTATTTACCAAAAGAAATAAGGGAGAGGTATAAACATAATTTCTTAGAGCCCATGGGTCAAGGGCCTGGCCAAGATCCTAACGCGCAGAACGAGGAGACTAAAAGAGCTGATGGGTATGGTCATGGCTCTATGGTTTCTTCTGTTTTAATGGATCTTGCTCCCCAAGCAAAAGTTTAGCCCGTAAGCACGTACCCTGATGATAATGCAGGTCAAGGATATGATCTAGCAGATGCTTTGATAGATCTTGTAGGAAGAAAAGATATTAATATTATTAACGTTGAGGGTTGTCATTGCATTTATGATATATCCGTTCGTGAATATGTTTTAAATGGTATACCAAAATATGAATATAAATATTCCCTCCCTAAAAAGCTCATAAATGCCTATAAATCAGTTACTAAGGCTGGAAAAATTATTATTCACGCAGCAGGTAATGAAGGAGAAGAACTTCAGCCTTATCAATTTTCAGAAACACAAACGATTTTTTATAGCCCCTACTTTTTTGACTTATTAGATAAATTAAATTCAGAAGAAAAACTATCTATTGCTATTGTGGGCAATTTAGACCCAGACACCCGCTCAGCAATAGCTTCGTCAAATAAACCTGGAAAAAGGACTGATGCCCAAGAAAGATTTCTTTTTGCGCCCGCTGGAAAAGTTAAACTTTCATACACTGGTGAAGTGTTTAACGGTGGAACTTCACTTGCAGCTCCCTATATATGTGCAGCCGTAGCCAATCTTTTATCTAAATCTAAGACGTTGACGCCTAAAAAAGCGCTTAATATTTTATTGGAATCTTCTGAAAAACAACAAGATGTCGCAACCTATGGGAGAGGAATCATAAGAGCGAGTAGAGCTTTAGAGGTTCTTGATGAACCTCTCAAAAATAGGAGATAAGTATCCCACTTAAAAAAACAAGCGCGTGAATCTGCACAAAACTATTTAAGGATGGCACCACTGGACTCGGCTCTCAATCCCTTTGAGGGCTGTTTTCTCTATTAGGCCTCCCTAAAATCCAAAAAAATGGTTATACTAAATATTATAATAACTTAAAAAAGAGAAACCCGTGAAAGTTGTCATTTGTGGCGCAGGGCAAGTCGGATTCAGCATTGCCAGGTATCTTTCCCATGATAATGACGTCACTGTCATTGATCAGTCAGAAGAACTCATTAATCATATCTCTGGTACGCTGGATGTAAGAGTCGTGGTTGGTTTTGCCTCCCACCCTGATGTTCTGGCCCGGGCAGGCCTGGGCGAAACAGACATGATCATTGCCGTCACCTTAGCCGATGAAGTCAACATGGTCGCCTGCCAGATAGCCCATTCTCTTTTTAATGTCCCTTTAAAAATTGCACGGGTTAGAAATAAGAGTTATCTAAATCCTGAGTGGGCAGCCCTTTATAAAGCAGACCACATGCCAATTGATCTCATTATTTCGCCAGAGCTCGAAGTTGCTCGAGCGATCGGGCGGGGACTTGACTTTCCCGGTACTTTTGAAGTGATTCCTTTTGCGGACAAAACCGTTCAACTCGTAGGAATACGATGCAAAGCCAAAGCGCCTATTTTAAATACTCCGTTGCGTCTTCTAGAGGGTCTATTCCCCGAACTTGATTTAAGCGTTTTGTTTATTGTCCGCGGCGATACAGGCTTTATTCCAACGGGCTCTGATCAACTGCAAGAGAATGACGAAGTCTATCTTCTGATTCCCCAAGAAAAATTTTCCCATGCCATCGCAGCCTTTGGTTTTAGCGAACAAAGATCCCAAAGGTTGTTGATCTTAGGGGGGGGAAATGTAGGGTTTTGTCTTGCAGAAGAAGTTGAGACAAAGCACCCCGATATTTCTCTTATCCTCATTGAAATGGACAAAGACCGCGCAACCTATATAGCCAACCAACTCACCCGTGCGGTTGTTTTGCGAGGGGATGCTTTAGATCGTGAAATACTACGTGAGGCTAATACAAAAATTACGAATAAGGTCGTTGCTGTGACTTCCGATGATAAGGTCAATATTCTTGCCTCTCTCTTAGCAAAACGTATGGGCGCTGATCAAACCATGGCCCTTATCAATAGCTCTTCTTACTCAAGTCTTGTCACATCCTTAGGCATCGACTCTCTTGTAAGCCCCAAAGCCTTAACTGTTTCTAGCATTTTACAATACGTGCGCAGAGGCCGCATTCGAACCGTTCATTCGATCAGAGATAACTTTGGCGAGGTCATTGAAGCCGAAGCTGTCAGCACTTCAAATGTTTTAGGCATGTCCATTGAGGAAATTAACATATCCCGGAATCTTTTAGTTGGTGCTATTGTTAGGGATGGTCAACTTGTTTGGATTTTTCTTTTCTTCTTTTTCTTTTGTTTCTTCTTTTCTTTTTTGGTTTGGTTTTTTTGGGGTTTTTTGGGTTTTTTGGTTTTGGTTTTGGGGTT
>JAKBAL010000431.1 GCA_021809225.1 Pseudomonadota bacterium
TTTCTAAACGATCACCGGCGGGTTACGTATGAAAAAGTTAAAATCTAAGGAAGTGATAAAAAGCTAGCCAATTCCTTATTTTTTTCTTGATACAAGATCTGTCACCCACGAGGGAGGAAAGATTTTCTTATCGTCTTTTCCAACCTCTCATGTGTCGCCAGACACGCACCTTTACGGCCAGTTTTGGAGCCCGGGATCATGTTATGAATAAAAAAAGAACCTAACAAAATGACTTAAAATTATTTAGCACTCATTAAAATAGAGAGGAGGACAAACATAAAGATGCTCTCTCTGGCCATAAAGATTAATGTTTCACGAGAGGACCAAGAGACAGTGAATTCTCTTATGGAGAAAGCTGGATATGTTCATCAAAAGAGAAAATATCATTGTACTTTTGGCTTTATTGAAAAATTAATTCCCAAAGAAGAAACGAAAGCTTTTGGGCAAGAGATAGTGAAACTTCTTCAAGAGCACATATCCTTATTTTCTCCATTATATGAAGTTGAAACAGCTGCTCATCTCTTTGGTCATGTGATAGCTTTCCTACCGACACCCACTTCCGCAAGACAACTGCATGAGATTAATCAATGGCTTTTGCAAAAAGTAAAGGAAGTTTCAAAAGAACGTTTCCAGTTGAATGAAAAAACAAAATCTCCAAGTTATGTTCCTCACATGACAATCTGGCGAACGCGATATCTTGATGCTAGGTTTGAAAAATTACAAGGGTTGGTGGAAAATCACCCTACCTTTCCTCTTAACGAAGCTGCGTGTGTATTTTTTGAATAAATCAAACTCTATTATCATGGATCCTGGCAGGAACAAAATAGAGCGTAAATGTGTATTTTGAAGAGAAATCCTTTACACTATTGTTTAATGCCATAGTGATGCAATATAGCTAATCGAATCATAAGAAATTTAAAGAGAGGGAGGGGCTTATGAAAGAGACGTTTATCAAGATATCTAAAGGGATTTTTTTTATTCTTGTTTGGGCAGGATGTGTTCCACAGGCCTATGCAAATCCCTATGATAATGATGAAGATTATGAAACGCACCAGAGAGTTTCTACTTTCTTTTTTAGAAAAGCTCCCAAGAATCCGTCAACACTTAAGGTTTTAAAACAATTTCAAAATGACTATGCGCTTTCTTCGAAAGTAGCGACAATAATATTGGATGAGCTTTCTTCGCGCTCACGTATTCTCCTTTTATACGCTATTTCTCAAGAAATATTTAAAAGATACAATGCTGAAAAAGATTCTGGGACTCTTTGCAGCGGGGATTCTTTTTTTGAAAAAAGTCAGCAATCGGAGCTGCCCATGCATTCTAAAGATCCTATACCTTATTCTTTTGGGGAGGCCACTTTTTCTGTATGGTATACTCCAAGCGAGAAGAATTCAGGAAGCTTGTTGATACATAATTTAACTTGTCCGATTCTTTGGAAGGGGTTAGCCTCTGCAAAGACACAAGAAGTGGCAACTCATTTTCTTTTTGCACGGTTGAAGCAAACTCCCTGTAGACTATTAAATCACAACAAAGCAACGATTTTCTTAGATTTGCAAATTGCACGTAGGCTAATGGAAAATGACAAAATTCCTGTTGCTTCTGCAATTATCAACTTTCTAAAACTTTCTAAGAAATATCCTAATGATTATCCTATTCATTATCTTTTTGAAAAACCAACAATGGAGGAGAGTGTCGACCCTGAAGGTAGGTCTAGAGTCTTAAGTGTAGAAGAAGGTATGGAGCAAATTCATGTTGAAGAAACATATAATGGATACAACCCATTTGAAGGGGCTTCTTGGATGGGAGAAGTGGCTACAAAAAATATTCTTACAGAAGCTCACAAAAGAAAAGTAGGAAAATCTAAGCATAAAAAAGATGAAGCTAAAGATAATATGAAGCAAGAAGCGCGGAACAGATGGATAGATGAACAAGCTCAAAAGTGGTGGATAACCGAATGTCTCAAACTTAATAAAGAAATAGAAGAGATGAGCCATGAAGAAGAAGCTAAAAAGAGAGAGCTGAGGGATGGTCTTGAGTGTACTTTTATTGTAAACAAAAAAAAAGACCAATGGATTCAAGAGAATAGAAAAAAATTAGATGATGAATATCGTATAATTTCTTTATACTATAAATATTTTGGAGGTATCAGTGAAGATGATGATTATTTGCAAGTGTTGGAAAATTAATTAAGAAAAAGTATATTTCTCGATTGCTTCGCTCACAATGTCATTGCGCAGAGGGACAAAACCTCGACAAAGCAATCGAGAAGGGTAAACTTAAATTACGTAACTGGTAATGTTACTTATCGTCTTCTATTTTTTTGTGGCTAGAAAAACAGCACCACCCTCTAGCCTTTTTAGAGGATTTTGCTGATGGAAGAGAAGCATCTTTTAGATCTTTATCGTGGGCTGCACTATTTCCAGGAGAAGATGCCTTCGGATCCAACGTATCTTCCTCTCGCACAGTCTCTTGTTTACGCGGCGTATCTGTCATCGAAATAGGGTCCGAAGTACTGTCACCACCCTCTTCCATTGAGAAAGCAGGACCCGTGGACATAAAACTGAGCACGGCAACAAGCAAATACCTTTTCTTTAACATTTTGATCCTCGATTCTGTTGACTCAATAATTTTTCTTATCTGTACTCTTTTCGTTAAACGTGTAGAGCGCTTCCTCTACTCTATAAAAGTACCTTTCAAATGGAAACTATTTTCTCTAGCTAATCTCTATATTAAAAATGGACACC
>JAKBAL010000432.1 GCA_021809225.1 Pseudomonadota bacterium
GCGCGTATTGTTCTCCATCTTGTTCTTTGACAGTTCTAAGAAGACGAAGAGCGCCTAGGTATCGCTGAAGCTCTCTGCAATTTTGGGGTGACTGTAGCTGCAGCTTTCTCTGTTCATCATCCCCTGCTAGCTCAAAGCCCAGAGATCTAACAGTTTCTTTAAAAAATTCTTGAAATTCTTTCGAATCCTTAGCCCTTTGGAGATAACGAATCATTGACGGTGCAAGAAAAGCAAACGTTAAAGGATCTGCGGTAATAAAAGTAAAATTCTTTTTTAATTTTTTGATGGTACTTACAAGTTCTACAAAGCCTGGTAAAAAAGCATCATAGACATCGGGACAATTGTTAGATAAGTATATGAAATTGTCAGGGAAGGCGTCTTCTTCATTGAGTGCTCTTACAAAGAAAGGAGCAAACCTTCTAAATCTATCATGATGATAGATAAAATGTTCACGCTTCCCACTTTCCAATAATCGAAACAGGGAATGAGAAGGTTTTCCATAGTTGAAGATTTGAGAAAGTTGTGCTCTAGCTTCGGTGAGATCCTGAGAAACATCTGGTTTTTGTTCGCGTTGCTCAAGGTCTTCTATCGTGTCTTGTACCCTGTTAATTTTGCCAAATAAATCTATGGCGTATGTACCATCTATGATCTCTTTCCAGTATTGGCAGATCATTCGAAGAATGGCTTGCGTATGAAGATCACACGTTTCAAAAAGAGCACTTAGAATTTCTGCGGGAAAGTCATGAATCCCGAACCGCTTTTTGCTTTCGCCACTTTTTGTTTTTTTTTTGGGAGAAGCGACCTGCTCTCTATCCTTGTCGCCATCTTTCCGTTTATTTCCTCCGGCAAAAGAAAGATCAAGAGACCCAAGAAATCCTAATAAGAGAAGGACAGAAACAGAAGACATACAAATTTTTTTTAACAACACGTGCTCCAAAAAAACTTAACTACCACAACCTCGCTCTCATATAAGCGAGTGAATATATAAAAAAAACAACATGCTGTAGATTAAAATCGACGTCAATATAACTTATTATTAGAAGGAACGGTTGTGGTCCCTTAATACAATTGTTAGCTCTACCTTAATGGCGTTCAAGGGATCATTTTTAACAAGCTTTAAGCAAGGAATTTCTATTCCAAGATACTCAATAAAAGTAGGTTCTGGTAATCTTTCCGGCTCCTTTTCTTCACAAATATTCACGCAAAGGTACAATGGAGATTTTTCCTGATAGGGGAAAGGGCAAATTCCAACTCCTCTGACTTCCATAAAGCCTTTCAGAGTGGGGTGAGGGGAGGCCATAATAATTCCGCGCTCACCTCTCAGCAGAGTTTGATCATCAGCAACAAGCTTGGCTCCTCGATCGATCAGTTGAAGGGCGAGCGAAGATTTTCCAATCCCCGGCTTTCCAGTAATTAAGACAGCTTTTCCAGAGACTTCTACACAGGTTCCGTGGAGAAGATACTTCATCTTCTTGTACCTTTCATGAATGAAACAAGGTTTTTCTGAATTGCTTCAGCTCCTTGAGAGCTTCGCAATGACGGCTAGGGGGATCGTCATTGCGAGGAGCGTATGCGACGAAGCAATCCAGTTCTTTAAGCCTCAATCTTAAAATTCTTTTTAGGGGAGAACAATCTTGCAAACTTGGCCGCAAAAAAACCATCCGTACCGTTTTGGAGAGGAGAGAGCGATAAGTACGGAGTGCCCTTTAGGCCACAAGGAACCATGATGAAGTCTGGATTATTTTCTAGAAATTCGCGCGCCACATCCTCATTTTCTTCACACAACAGGGAGCATGTCGCATAGACAAGAATTCCGTCCCGTTTAACAAGATGAGCAGCCCCATTCAAAAGACTTTTTTGAAGTTCACATAATTCTTGAATATCGTAAAGGTTTACATTCCACTTTTGATCAGGATTTCGTCGCCAGGTGCCACTTCCCGAACAAGGCGCATCGACCAGCACATGATCAAAGCGTTCTTTTTGGCGTTTGAGCCATTTATCATGAACGCCTGTAATTTCCCGTAACTCCACATTAGAGGCTCCTGCTCTTTTGAGGCGTTCCTTTGTTCGCTTAAGGCGCCACCCGGCCGTATCTGTTGCGACCACGCGCCCTTTGTTCTGAAGACGGGCAGCGAGTGCTAGGGTTTTGCCTCCAGCGCCTGCACATAAATCCAAAATGGATTGACCGGGGTTAATATCCATGAGGCTGACAACGAGCTGAGATCCCTCATCTTGCACTTCCACAAGACCGTCCTGGAAAGCTTTAGTTTGGGTGATATTTTCCCGTCCTTTAATGCGCAGTCCCAAAGGGGAAAGAGGAGTTGGAGAAACGACTAGACCCGTTTGTTCTAGGTTCAGAAGGGCTTCTTCTCGTGTCGCTTTCAGGGTATTGACCCTTAAATCAAGGGGCGCTTGTTCTAAGAAAGCGTGTATTTCGTCCTTTAAATTCTCGCCAAATCGCCGCTTCAGGGCGGGGAAAAGCCATTCGGGAAACTCTCCCTCAATCCAAGGGGGAAGGGTTTTAAGATCTGGAAGGTGTTCAAAAATAGACCGTTCCTTATCAGAAAGTCTTTCCGGTGCATACTTTTCTCCTGAAAATAAAATCCCAATTTTATCCCGGGCGACTTTCTCAAAGAGCCATAAGTAGGCAAGCAAGCGAATGCGGGCTGCATCACGGGGGCCCATCAGGAGAGGAGAAAGGCCTCGCTCAAGCCCCCACCAATCACAGGACGCCCGAT
>JAKBAL010000433.1 GCA_021809225.1 Pseudomonadota bacterium
ACTATTGATATTTGGGACGCAGTGCCTGCACCTGCTATATTGGATGAGCAATTGAATCATTTAAAGTTAGCAATGCAACGGCTAGGGAAAAAAGATATGAATTCTACAGTGTCTAGATTAATTGCTGTGCTTGATGAATGGAGAATCCGTTTTAATCCTTTTAGTGAAATTGGTCTAGAGAGATCGCAACCTCGTCAAAATGAATCTAAAGATAGGAATGAATCGCGTAGCTCTCCATTGCCTCAGCCATTACCAACATCCATTTCTCATGATTTTTCAACAGAGTCGCCTATACATTCTTTGCCTGAAACTCTTGCGCCTTCACAACAGCAATCGTCACTTCAACAAAGAAAATTGGTAAAAAAGCCTGTTGCTGATAATGCCGATTTATCAGAACAAGAAGTTATTGTTAATGAAGGTGCTAGTAGCGTTGATAGTTCTCCTTTGTCTGTATCGCTAACACCGTCTTACTTATCTCGACGCAATTGGGATCAATCGCCTGAATATGACTTTCTTGGTCTTTCTTCACCTGCACAAGCAAGTTCATCAAGTCAAGAAAAACAGAGAGATACTGAAAGTACTAGATGGTTTGACGATGAACGAATTGTTTCTTTCGAAGAGAGTATAGATAACCTACAAAAGAGAAACGGTATGATGAGCAATCCTGATAATGAGCAACTATTTACTCGTAATCTGGATATTAAATTTTTAAATATCTTATATCTTGAAAAGATTCTGAACGTTTACCAAGACTATCTTAATGATCCAGCTACAGATAAATCCTTAGATGATAATAGTATACTTCATGGATCTCTGCTCGTAAGGATTATAGACTTGCAAAGGGAATTACAAACTTCGCAAGATATTGATCGAATAGAAAAAGCTTTGCTTGCAGAAGTCAAAAACACAATAGACATAATGCAAACAGATCGAAGTATAGCACCTTTTTCTCGTATATTTAGCATGCTGATTTGTTTAAAAACAGCATTAAAACGTTGGGTAAAAAATGTTGAAAAATCACAAGCATTAGCAAGGAAAGAAATCGAAATACAAGAAAATCTAAAACGTGTAGAAGGTGAATGTGAGCAGTATTCTTTAGATAGGTTACAGCGTAGGATGCGTTATGAAAAATTAATAGGAAAAATTGCTGATCAAAATAAAGATATTGCTGGACATAAAGAAAGATTAGACAAAAATACTGCTGCGCCGAATGCTATTGAAATAAATGAGCTGCTTAAATCCGCAATGGAGGAAGGTGATACAATTGAAGATAAAAAACAAGAAGCAGAACAACAATATCAGAATGCACAAAAACAATATCAAAAAGAACTTACATCAGAAATAGCGCAAGATATGAAAGAATGGAAAAGTAACAAATCATTTGATAAACAGATGTTTTATGTGCATCAAGACTATGAAGAAATACAATCTAATTATAAAACATTCATTACTGCAAAAAAAACATATGCAGCAACCTTAAAAAATATTCTAGCCGACATTTCTACTTCAACCAGGATAATTAAAACCCAGCTGGTTCAACTCGAAGAGCAAATTATAGAACGTGATAAAGCGATCGCTCCGTTTTATCGCGACAATGAAACTCCTGATGTTTCCCCTCTTTCTTTGTCCGACTCACCGCCTTCTTTGCCTAGAGCACCATCACCTTCACCCATCCACAATTCGCCACAGTCTAGACATACCTTTTTTGCACCACTTCCACCTACGCAAGCAAGTTCATCGGCTCAAGAGAAGCAACCGGCAGAAAAACGTGTTTTTTCTCTACACGATTTACGACAACATCAAATCCCTGAGGAACCCTGCCAATCATTTGCTACTTGGAGTAAAGATAGTATTCAGCTAGTTGAGTTTGTGCAAGAGGTTGAAAGAGAATTACCAATACAAATACGTAATCAGCAGGATGAAGATAATAAAAAGAATGTAGTTAAAGAATATCTTGATAACTTAGGGAAACGTTATAAAAAATTAGCAATGAAATATCATCCTGATAAAAATCCTCCTCAAGGTACCAAAAAATATGAACACGCTGAAATTGCTTTTAAATGGATTAGCGAGTATCAAACACGTGCTATTGATAAAATTGAAGCTATTTTCTCTGGTAACGTTTATGAATATAACGGCGAAAATGCAGCTTTTTATGCTTGGTTTGGTGAAAGATTATCGGTATTAAGAAAAGATTACGCAGAAATCAGGCGGGATCAAGAATTTCTAAAAAAAGAATTTGCCGAACGTAGAAAAGAGTTGGTGCGAATGAGAGAAGACTTACGTCTTGATAGGCAAAAAAAAGATGCTCTTGCAGAGGAAATACACGCTGTCGCAGAAGAAGTACACGCTGTCGCAGAGGAAGTACACGCTCTTAAAGAACGTGTAAATAATACCGCAGGAAAAAAGAATACCCTTTTTGATCGGTTGGATGTGTTAGAGCAAAAAACCGAAGCACTCTTGAAAAATCGCGGTATACTTGCAGATGAACAACAGCATACGGTACCAATACATTCAAATACAAATAAATTAATGTAAATTAATGTTTCATATTTGTTGCGTCATGGAGTGAGACTTGAGCTATGGTTTTGGCCAAGTAGTTTTTCAATGGCGGTTTCCAACCTTGTTATTCTGGCCTCAGCGTTTGCCAAATCATCCTTTGTTTTTTCGCCGTCAGCCTTTGTTTTTTCGCCGTCAGCCTTTGTTTGCTTTAACTCTTCCTCTATTTTCTCGCTTT
>JAKBAL010000434.1 GCA_021809225.1 Pseudomonadota bacterium
TTTTGTGGTTGGTAATATTCAACAATCTCATTCAAATTGGAATAGACCTCGCTTCTCTTTGATTCCATGTCTTGAGGGCTTAAATTATGATACAGAGACGATTGAAAGAACAGCAACTTTATTGGATAGAGATGGAACTTTAAAATTATACCATATAAGTGATAAATAAATTTAGCCTAAAGATTGTCAGGTAGCAGAGTGGCGTTACCGCCACTCCGCCCCTTAAGAACCGTGCATGAGACTTTCACCTCACACGGCTCAAGCCTTTCAAAAGCCGTGTATACACGACCCAGTTGTCCGGTGGTTTGTATTGGAAGCATCGGGACTTGGCTTCTGTTTCCCTTCTTCCTTTGTATCCCACCACTTCTTTGAGCGTTCCCGCTTGAGAAAGTAGCTGTCATATTGGAGGTCGTAGGGATTTGCATCCGCCTTTATCTTGATGTGCCTACGAATGGGAGTTTGTACTGCTGAGATTAGGTCAAGGAAATAACGTTTCCCTTGCCTGTCCTTCAACTGCACTGAGAAGACCCAACGTCTCATGCCTTGAGTACGGAAATATTGTTTATATTTCCATAGAGCACTTTTCTTTGGATGCCTTCTTTTAATCCATCGCTTTAATGCCTTGAAGATGCAACTGTCGATATAGTTGAAAGTGTCTTTGGACACGACATGTTGATAGTAGTTTGCCCATCCTCTAATCCTTGAATTAAGGCATTGGATGAGGTCTTCTGTCTTCATTGCCCTGTTGGATTTCATGAAATCCCGTGTTTTACCCAGAAAAGTTTTGACGCTTTCCTTGGAGGGCTTTATAAGAAGCTTGCCCTTGTACTTTCGTACATTAAACCCAAGAAAATCAAATCCATCACCTATGTGCGTGATTTTGGTTTTCTCTGTTGAGAGTTCCAGACCACGCTCCTTCAAGAAAGCTATCACCACAGGCATGACCTTGTTTTCCAGTACTTCTTTTGTAGCACTGGTAATCACAAAATCGTCAGCATAAAAGACCACGTTGACTTTGTCCTTTCTCGAAGTTGCCTTTTTAACTGCTTCTTCGAGTCCTCTCAAGGCCAGGACAAGCAATGCAGGACTGATAATGCCGCCTTGGGGTACGCCGTCTGAAGTTGGGTGCCAAGCCTTTTCTTCCATATATCCTGCGGTCAGCCATTTGGACAGAACGACCTTATCCGTAAGGATATTGTTTTCCAGCCATTTGCCTGAAAGCCTGTCAAAACAAGCGCGGATATCCCCTTCCAAAATAAAAGGCGCTGCGCTTTTCCTTGCAAGTATTATGAAACACTGCTCGATGGGGGAGTGTGAGACAAGCTGCCGTGAGGGACAGTTTGCCCCCCTCTTCTGGCAGCATTTTTTTGTTTCCCCGCCTTGGCTCATGAGTTTCTAAAGTTCCCAAATTAAAAAAGCATTTATAATACAATTTTTTTGTGGTAGGGTTCCTTGGTGTTTTTAAGGATTTTTCCCAAGGAATATTCCGACACCTTCTGGAATAGGAACTTTCATTGTTGTCATAAAACGCCGGAGCGCCATGAAACAAAGGTGGACACAAAAAGAGCTTGATGAGTTTTGGATGCTTCACCCAGAAGAGTTGGAGTTCTTTAAAAACAGACCGGCGAAAGCCAAGCTTCATTTTGCCTTCATGCTCAAATATTTCAAAATCTTCTGCCGTTTTCCCACTGACCAAGATGCTATTCCTAACTCCATTGCCGCTCATTTGGCCAAACAAATTGGCGTAACAGAAACAAGCTTCCTCAAAACCAATTCTTTTCGTGACCGCCTGTCCAAATCCCATCGGCAACAGATCAGGGAATTTTTAGGGGTCAGGCCATCCACGGCGGCTGATATCCCCTTTTTCGTAAACTGGTTGTTGAAACAGTCCTGCCGGAAGGAAGGGATTCGATGCCTTTTTTAAAGGAAAAATCCTATGGGTACTTCAAAGAAGCCCGGGTTGAGCCATTTAGCTCCATGAAAATAGAAAGACATATTTACTCCGCCTTGGCAATTTTCGAACAAACCCTCTTCCTTAAAATATTTGAGCGCCTTGACCAAATCCAAAAAGCATCTCTCCTTGATTTGGCAAAAGACCAAAGCCAGCAGTTCCCTGAAGCTTTCTATTTGCGCCATTTAAAGCAGGATGCCGGAAATGTAAGCCTGGAATCCATTTTAGAGGAGGTCAAGAAAATACAACGCATCCAGGAAGTCGGGTTGCCAACTTGCCTGTTTAACGGCATTTCCCATCGCGTCCTTGAAAAATACAAAGCTCGCATCATGTCGGAAAGGCCAAGTGAAATACGTGACCATAAAGACCCCATCAAGTACGCAACACTAGCCATATTTTGTCATGTAAGGGGGCAGGAGATCCTCGACAACCTGATTGACTTGCTGATTCAGGTTATTCACAAGATTGGCAAAAGGTCAGAAAACAAGGTCAATAAAAAAATTGTCTCGGAATTGAGGAAGGTAGACGGCAAACAAGCTGTGTTGCTTGAGTTGGCGCGGCTCGCCATTTCTCATCCAGACGGGATTATTAAAGAAGTCATTTACCCTGCCGTCAAGGAAGAAACCCTTCAACAGATTATTAATGAATCCCAATTAATCAAAGGATATAAGGAACAAGTTTATACACTGATGCGGGCTTCTTACAGCAGCCATTACCGCAGGATGTTGGCCCCCATTCTAGAAGCCATATCTTTCCAATCGAACAATGCCATCCACCAACCTG
>JAKBAL010000435.1 GCA_021809225.1 Pseudomonadota bacterium
TTTTGCGCTGGAAGATAATGACTAAGAAAAGCATAAACAACAGCACACTGAGAAGACTAGCGATAATAACATACAAGATGGTATTTTCTTGTGCTTTTGCCGTCACTGCAGGGATAATGGCTTGTGATGCATTGTTGACCTGAGACAAAATTTTCTGTGGAGGCTTTTCTTCGAAAGAGGCCTCCATCTTCGGCTCTACGTTTAAGGTGCGTGCGGGGACCTTCGCGTAATTGATTTTATTCTCCTTGACATCCCACCATGCAACTAAGATTTCAGGGAGAATAAGCGTACCTGATCGCTGTGGGATTAAGGTATAACTTTCTTCTCGCCAACTGGTTATGATGCCATTTTTGACTTCACTTTCTCCATTAGGCTTATCGACATAAACTTTGAAGTCATTTTCTTTCATCTGATCTGCTTTTAGACTTGGTAATTGGGCTGAACCAATTCCTTTTGCTACGATAGTAAAGATGCGCGCCAAAGGTTCCCCTACCTTTACTTTTTGCGTATCATCCCAACTTTCAGAGATTGTAAGTGATGTAGCTGGCAACCATGGTTCAATGCCCTTTATCGGTTCTTTGACCTCTAGAGTCACGGCTTGGCTCGTAACAGCAAAACTCTCGAGTCGCAATGGATTTATGCTATTAAAATTCCGTAAAATGGTGAAGGGATCATAGGATTGATCAAATGGATTACTATCATGCACAGGCATTCGACCTTGCATGACGATTGCTGGAATTGTTAGCTTTCCGGTTTTAAGGGGAGTGATTATGTAAGTTGCCTCAATTATTTTTACAGGCTCGCCGTTCTGTGTGCCATCAGAAATCTGTAACTCCCCATTAGCTTCTACAATAGCCCCTTCCACATTTATCTTCCCGAAGTTAGGAGGGTTAATTAGGTCATGGTGAGAAACTAACTTTACGGTATAAATAATAGGTTCATTTTTATAAGGAGAGAGCTTACTTACTTTAGCTGAGATCGTAATCCCGTTCTTTTTATTAGAGGAAGAAGGTGAAGAAGTTTTGCTTACAGAAATTGCTATGGGTCGGCTTGTTATCGTACCAGCAGAACTTTTAATAGTGAGAGCAGGAATAGTGTATCGACCTTCTTTCTTGGGCACTAATGTATAATGCCAGCTCGAACTGGATGACATCTGGCCATTAACAATCGCTATATTAGAGGATTGTTGCTGACCTATAATGGTAAAGGCGTTTTTAAGCGTAGAGGTCTCGGGCTGACCTTCAGCCGTTGCACCAGATAATTGTAGCTTCAATAGCAAATTTTCACCTACCTCGACCTGATGACGGTCCACAGAAGCGGTAAATTCGGTAGCAAGAGAAACAGAAGTAAGGAAGAATAGTCCCATAAAGCTTAAGAGTATCTTTTTTACCATGGCTGAATTACCTCCTTCGTGCCATTTTGTTGTGATTCAATATAAAACTTATTTTTCAAAAAGGATTTGGGATCACTGACCATACGATTTAACCATTGATCCGCCTCATAATCTTGTTGAGTTCGGGTTGTTGTGTTATCGGGAGTATTGAGAGAATCAGTGGCTTCTGTTTCTGGATGAGCCGTCTCAGAATGCTCTGTTGACTCTCGTTCATCTGCCGGTTTTTCTTTTGTGTCTTCAGTTTGTTGTGAAGGCGTTTCCTGACGACTTGTTTCATTCTCTTCTGGTTGTTGTTTGGATTCCTGCTGGTGTTCAGACGCCATATCGCTATTTTCTTTTCCTTGATCAGTTTGGTTGTGAGGATCTTGTGCGTGATCTTCATTCTGACCTCTCTGGTCTTGCTGATCCTTTACTTCTGAATTGTGTTTACTCTGATTATTTTGATCTTTTTTCTTGTCTTGCGAATCATTCTGCTCTTGTTGATTATTTTGTTGCTTTTGCTGCTCTATTAATTTTTTTACAATTTCTAAATTATGTTTTGCATCGGCATGATCTGGATTTTCCTGCAGAACTTTCTCATAAGCCACAACGGCTTCTTCCAACTTTTGTTGCTTTGCTAACGTATTCCCCAAATTATAAGTAGCGCTATTGGCAATTTCAGAGCGAGTCGACTCGCGAAAAAATCTTTCTGCTTCCAGAAAATTCCCCGCCTTATAATGCGTGACTCCAAGCTGGTATGGATCTGTAAATTTCTGTAGAGCCGTCGGATAATCACCTCGATCCAACGCCTCTTTCCCTAGTTCCGAATTATTCTTAAAATACTCTTGAAACTCTACAGCAGAAACTTGCTGGGCTTGTAAACACACCAATACTGCCACGATAAAAAACACAAAGCCTTTCCGAAACCAAAACAACAAGATAGCCATCACTGGAAATATCAACAAATAGAAACGGTCTTCCCATTGGCGAACGATCTGACGTGAATTTTTTTCTACTTTTGCTCTTTCTTTAATCTGATTAAGCATCGTCTGAAGAGGTTCATCGGAATAACCTGCTTCCAAGTACAACCCATTTCCCACAGTACTGATTTCTCGCAATTTCGCTGTTTCTAATTTGGATATAATGACTTTCTCTTGCTTTTTAATGAAATTTCCGTCGCCATCTTGTAGGGGGGCCCCTTCTTTCGTACCAATACCCATTGTGTAGATGATGATACCTTTTTGGGCTAATGCGTGCGCTGTGGCAATGGCCTCTGCATCTTCAAATCCACCATCAGAGAGAATCAGCACGGATTTGTTATGACCGGATGCGACATCAAGCATAC